>CP076745.1:0-303393 GCA_019262145.1 Candidatus Methanogranum gryphiswaldense
TCGAAACCGCCAGTAAAGGCAGCATCGTTCGAATAGCTGAGCCATGTGACAAGTGCTCCGCTCTTTTCCTCATCTGAATATGAGGCCCATAGTTCATTCATCGAACTAGAATCGGTTGTTGAAATTGTATATCCGAGTCCTCCGAAATAATCATCATCGCTTTCGGAATTGGTCGGAACTGACGCATCGATAGCATACAGTACATTTGGCACCAATATTAGAATGACGGCAAAAATAACTGTTGCTAACGGTACAGGTTTGCCGATCTTCTTCAATTTTGCCTTGAAATCCCCGCCTCTTATTCCAGAGAAATAGGATCTTAAGTTTGCCCATCTGATCGCAAACACTATTACTGCTGCGGATGCGACCGCGAATCCGATACCTGCAACAACTGCATATGAAACAGAATACCAACCAATGCAGAACAATGAGATGATGAGGAACATCGTGAACGAATATTTCCTGGAATCGAGATTCTTGCGGTACTTATACAGCATCCACAGGAATAGCAAGATCGGCATCCAAAGGGTTAGCCATCCATAATACGCCGCCATATTGGATATCGACGTATGAGAACCAGCCATCAATGCCTGCATCAATGAACCCTGGTAGTAATTATTGCCGTATACCAGTGCAGAGTACAGATCATTCGCGAAGAAGAAAAGCGCAACAACAATTACTGCTGCTATTGCGACAATTATCGGGATCATGATGACCCACGGTTTCTTAGCGGTGATCGTGAAGATCAAAACCAATGCTACTGAAAGTATTCCTAGGAGGAATATTCCTGAAAACACTGGTTCCCAGAGACCTGCTGCGACATAGTAAGGTGCGGATATGAGTACACCCATAAGGATAACAACGGAATAGACACCGACTGTTAGGGAGATATCCTTTGACCTGAAACGGTCAATAAGCGCCTGCAAGACCATTAGAACGACCAGACATGTAAGAATGATCCTGAACTGGTTCCATGAAAGTGCGATTAATACGAACAGGAAACCTGCAATCAATGTGTTCTTCAGAAGAGACCTGTTACTTACAAGTGCCCTGATTCCTACATTGCGTGACATGTCCAGATCTTCCATTGCCCTTAGCAGGAAGTATACCATCCATGCGAACATGAATCCAACGAAGGCGTATTCGGTTCCGTTCGAGAACACGGTTGTCATTATTAGTAGCGCGAAGAATGCGTACAAGAGCGCTGCTAGTATGCCGATTACGTTGTCATTGCCAAACATTTTCTTGGCGACAAGATAGACGGGATAACATGTCAAAGCGGCTATTATGGGCGTTGACCATGCGAGTGTTCCAGCTGCCGCGGTGGCAGTAGAAACTCCAAACAGCGAAACGATTCCTGCTACTCCCGCCAGGATTACATCCATGAGAGGCGGGTAGACATTCAGTGACCCGATAGGATAGTTAAGTGCCGAATTAGTGGTACTAAAAGTTCCATTAAGGATACTGATGATCGTATTTAGATGATTCGAAGCACTTGTTCCACCGGACAAAGCGAAGTTGTCCCCCGCGGAGATACCGTAGGCGAACACAAATCTGATGAGAAATGCCATCAGAATGATCGCCATGAGCGTTAACAAGCGCCATTTCCTCCTAAACCATCCTTGTCCGCTGTCTCCCGACGAACGAACTTCCCCATCTCCCGAGGGGGCGGCTGACTTGATTGCAAATTTGCGCATTCTTAAATCTCCATTAAAGAATAGAGGTTGATGTGGGATTGGCTATATATAGGTTTACCGCGCCCGCGTTTATAAGGAAAACAATGAATGCCGAACAGGATAAAATAAAACTCAAAGAACCGAACGTATCTCTTCGCAAAGCTCTTTGGCTGATGCTGCTGGGTCTTCTGATTTGTATATGGCCCTTCCTACTATGACATAATCTGCTCCTGCAGATATCGCATAAGATGCGGAACCGCCTTGCGCGCCTACCCCCGGAGACATTATTTTTCTGTTTCCGATGATCGCCCGTATTGCTTCTACCCTCTCAGGACGGGTCGCAGGCGCAATAAATCCTGCAACTCCGCATTTTACACCCATTCTAGCCATCTCTTCCGCGTGTATGGCCGTGAAGGTCTTTCCCCCAGGATGGCTCATTTCGGTTACAGCGTATATTTCCGCCTCGTTGCCAGCGGTCTTTACGGCTTCTGAAAGAGAATCTTCACCGGTGAATGCATGAACTATTACGGCGGATGCCCCTCTGTTCACAGCATTCTCAACTATGAGGTGCACTGTGTTTGGAATATCGGCAACTTTGAAATCGCATACTACATCCGTATATTTGGAAAGTTCCGTGATCATCTCTGGCCCTGATGAAAGTACCAGAGGCCAATTTATCTTCACAGCGTCTATGTACTCAGATACCTCGTTGACTATCTTGACGGCCTTACTCCTATCCGTCTCATCCAACGCGAGAACCAAGCGGGTGTCCTTTTTCATTGTCCATACTAGTCCTCCAATGGTTATTAAATCATCGCACCGATGAGGGTCCGATGAGCATTAAGAGGTTCGAATATGGGTCTGCCGTAAACGGTAAAACTCTGGCTGAAGGTTGTAAACACTGTATACAGGGGTCCAAAATGGTCCTTCTTGTCACAGGAAGATGCGATACTGGATGTTTTTATTGTCCTGTATCTGCCGAAAAAAAAGGCAAGGATGTCATATACGCCAATGAAAAAAAGGTCCTGAACAATAACGAGATAATCGCCGAGGCCGAATCCATGGATGCAACTGGTACTGGAATCACTGGAGGAGACCCTCTAGGGGTCATGGAAAGGACCGTGGAGATGATCACACTTCTCAAAGGACATTTCGGACAGAACCATCATATCCACCTCTACACCTCGATGATCGACCTGGAAAAAGTACGGGTCCTAAAAGAAAAAGGATTGGACGAAATACGGTTCCATCCATCTCCATCCATATGGGATAAAATGGAAACAACATCTCTCAAAGAGATAATTGATCATATCGACATTGATGTAGGAATAGAAGTGCCAGCAATACCAAAAATGGAAGAACAGCTTAATGCCCTGATTCAATATTCGACGAAAATCGGTGTTAAATTCATTAACCTCAATGAACTAGAATTTTCAGAAAGTAACTGGGACATGATGGAAAAACACGGATTTGAGATCAAAGATGACCTTTCGTCTTCTGTACTGGGTTCTGAAGAACTCGCTATCCGTTTAATGAAAAATAACAAAAAAGCACCAATTCATTTCTGTTCATCTGTCTTCAAAGATGGAGTGCAGCTAAGACAGAGATTGATACGCCGTGCCCAACACACAGCAAAAGAATATGATGTCATAACTGAAGATGGCACAATAATCAAGGGCCTGTTATACTCGGATGACCTTGATAAGGCAGCCAAGGTCCTTTGTGAAGAATATAACGTACCATCAGAACTAATGTTCATTGACAAAGAAAGAAACCGTATGGAAGTTGCATCTTGGGTGCTAGAAGAACTTGCTGACGAGCTTCCGTTCAAATGTTACATTGTGGAAGAATATTCCACAGCAGACAGACTCGAAGTTGAAAGAACTCCTCTAAATTGAATGTCTGGGTATTTCAAAATTATAAAAACGTAAAAAGTTTTTGGAAAACAGTTTCGGCCACACCGGCGCCTTTCGGCACCGTTCCTGGGGGATGCCTTCAATCCACGCTTAGGCTTTGGATCTCGTGATGTCTGTTCACTATATCCCTTGCTATGCGGAGATTCTTTCCGGCCTTGCCGATTGCACGTCCCTTGAGCTTGGGATCAACCGTAATGGTTGCGTGCGTGATATTTCCGCGCTGCTCGATAACGACCTTCTGAGGATTGTAGATGTGGAATACATTCATGACGAACTGTTCAGGATCTTCGGAATATTCCACTACCTGGATGTTCTTTCCTGTTTTATCCTTGAGCTTTATCACGTGCTCTCCCTTTTTACCTACGGCGATGTTACCCTGTCCTTTCTCAACAACGAACACAAGCTTATCATCAGCATCCATACAATCTATCGCATTGGCTTTCGTGATCGATTCGAATAGTGCGATGAATCTGAGCGTGTCCTCGGTAAGTACGATATCTGCTGCCATGTTCTCACAACGTTAAGATGTTAGAGGTACCCTTGTCGATGACCGCAAGCGCGGATACGGAAAAGGGCTTACCACAAAGGGCACCAAGCTCCATGTTGTTACCCTCGTAGACGTGTGTTTTCACGTTACTGTTGTCCTTCAAGACATCACTGGGGCAGTTCCTTGCCAGAATTATCATCTGGGCCTTTCCTGCCTTCACTGCTTTCTCTGTCTGATCCACACCAAACTCGACCCTTCCGGTCGTGATGGCGGCTTTCAATGCTCTGCTTATATCTATTTTTTCTTCGCTCATTCATCTTCCCCCTTTTTCTTGGGTGTGTAAATTAAGTTTACTGCACCGGTTCCCAATGTAACCGGCTGTCCAACGATAATGTTCTCTGTTACTCCTTCGAGGTGATCGACCTCTCCGACCATCGCAGCGTGCAACAGATGCGCAGCTGTGATTTCGAATGCCGCTCTTGCGAGTACAGAGGATTTCTTTCCAGACACTCCGTGCCTTCCGATAGCCTTCACATAACCATCATTGGTCATGAGATCAGCCACTAGCATGATGTGCCTGATATCTACATCCAGACCAGCTTCTCCGAGAGTTCCCATAGCCTCGTGTATTATCGAGTTCCTTGCGGCCTCGATACCCAAGACGTCTGCTACCTCCAGGATACTGTTGGTCATGACATTTTCAGTGTCAACTCCTTCGATCTTCAGGACCTCTTTCAGATTACTTCCTTCGGTAATAATCTTCCAGGTTCCTTCTGTGTGTGAAAGAACTGCTCTTGTGATGCCGTCAATGCCCTTGATCTTAGAGTTCTTGACTGCATCGTACATTGACTGGAGTTTTTTAAAGGACGGTTCGTCCGAAGCTATCACTATATCGAAATCCGAGATATTGACCAATCCACGGACGGCCTTCACTCTGTTGAGCTTATCCACAATGTCCTCGGTCCTCAATCCACGGATCTCCATCTTGCGAAGATCCGGAACGATCACCAGTCTCATGTTGGTGATGTCTGTTTCGACGGCTGCTACATCGAGGAGCGTGGTCATCTCTATCTCGGACGCCACGTGGCGTGCCACGCTTTCATCTTCGGCTGCAATTCCTTTTAGAGGAATGTCCATCGAAGGTGTACTTGGTATACGCCTGGCATCAACGATCTCGATCAACCTGGGCAGACCCTGCGTAACGTTGATGTTCGCAACTCCTGCGTAGTGGAAGGTACGCATGTTCATCTGTGTACCTGGTTCTCCGATAGAGTGCGCCGCCATTACTCCAGCTGACTCATTCTGATCCATGAGATGTGCTGTGTACATCCTCTCTGCGACCTTTATGAGCTTCTCACATGTAGCATCATCGAAACTGGCATCCTGAATGGCAATTGCGATGTCACATACGATCTTCATAGGCAGAGGTTGGCTGTACTTATTGACAATAGAGAAAAGCTGGCTCTCTATAGCTGTCAACTCGTGAGTGTGGAAGACCTCTTCCATTGGTTCTGCCTTGGCTTCTTCGACAGTTTTCTTGGTCTTGACCGGTGTGGCCTTGCGAGCCGTGCGTTTACCTATTTTGTTTAGCACCGACTCGGCTTCTTCCTCTGACAATCCCAATTCGACGAGTTCTTCGGTCCCTGCCGCACTGATTGCGCTGAGGGTGTTGTATTTCGTCAGCAGAAGATTCGAGACCTCCTCGCTGATTTCCCTATTCATCAATGCCTTCAAAGTATCCTTCTTAGCCATTATCACTCACCTCCTCCTTCGTAATCAGTATCGAGGTCGTCGAATTCTTCGCTTTCCTCTTCCTCTGTATACTCCATCTCATCCTTCTCTCTGGATCCGTAATCGTCACCGATATCACGGTCGTCAGTGTGATGCAATATCCTATCGGCATTCTCACCTAGAACTTCCGCGAACAGATCATCCAGATCGATGGCCTTTCCCCTTACGGTCCTTGTGGGATCCACTCCGTCCTCTCCGTATTTGAATTGAACAACGGTTCCGATTGTGTTTCTGACAGTTCCATCAGATGTCAACTTTAGATCTTCAAGTGCAGATACCAGTCTTCTCTGCATGTAACCGGACCTTGATGTCCTGACCGCGGTATCGACCAGTCCTTCTCTTCCTCCCATAGCATGGAAGAAGAACTCGGTGGGATTCAGTCCAGTCTTATATGAGTTAGAGCAGAAACCTCTTGCGTATGCACCCAGATCGCCCTTCTCGAAGTGAGGGAGAGTTCTGTCCCAATATCCTCTGGCAAGCCTCTCACCACGAACTGCCTGCTGCCCAACGCAACCGGCCATCTGAGAAAGGTTCAACATGGATCCACGAGCACCCGCTTTGGCCATGATGACCGCAGGGTTTGACATACCCAGGTGCTTTCCTGCGATACGTCCTGCCTCATCACGAGCATCTCCGAGGGTCTTCATGACCTCGACCTCGAGGGTCTCTCTCAATGAACGTCCTGGCATCTGCTCGAGGGTTCCGTCCTGGTATGAAGATACGAGGTCCGTCACCTTGTTGATACACTCCTGGTTATAGTTGGCGATCTGCAATGCAGCCTCTTCGGGTATATCCTCGTCGCCGATTCCGGTACTGAATCCGTGATTCATCAACGCACCCAATGCTAGCCTTGTTACCTGGTTTATGAACAGACATGCACGGTCGGACCCATAGTCACGAGCGATACGGTCAAGGATCTTTCCTTTGCTGTTACCGATACCTTTGGTATCGATGGTTCCACAAAGGAGCTTTCCATCACGTATCTTGACATATGCGTCATACTGACAGTCCTCTTTCTTGCATCCGCCTTTACAGTTTACGCAGATGTTCGCCTTGAATGTCGTGCGGAAATCCTCCGGCAGGACGATCGAGAACAACTGCTTGCCCGTCCAGTATTGCTTTCCTTTATCGTCGACAAATGGCTCGGGGATCTTGATATCATCCAACTTGGACAAGATATTCATGGCCTCGAACATGTCGAAATGAGGATTCTTATACGTAAGGAAGTAGGCACCTGTGATATGGTCGTGGATCGCACCGATGATCGGACCTCCGTATCTGGGTGACAGGATGTTCTCCTGGACCTGCATGATGATACGCGCTTCTGCACGTGCTTCATCGCTCTGCAGAACATGGAGGTTCATCTCATCTCCATCGAAATCAGCATTGTATGGCGGACAATCACATAGATTGAACCTGAACGTACGCCCAGGCATGATCTTCACACGGTGAGCCATCATGGACATCCTGTGCAGAGAAGGCTGCCTGTTGAAGAGAACCACATCTCCGTCGACCAACTGTCTCTCGACAGCATAATCTATGGCTATGTTCTCGGCCACCTCTGCGGCGTTCCTCTGTGTAACCCTGATCCTTCTACCATCAGGCCTGATCACATAGTTCACTCCGGGAAGGTATTCTCCTTCATCTCCGGGCTCTGGTCCACGGGTGATCATCTCTCTTATCTTTGTGATGTTGTGCTCATTCACATGAACGGGCACTGTCAGTTCCCTTGCCGCCCTTATGGGTATTCCGACATCGTTGATCGAAAGCAACGGATCTGGTGATATGACCGTACGAGCAGAGAAATTAACACGCTTTCCGGACAAATTAGATCTGAAACGACCTTCCTTACCCTTCAACCTCTGTGCGAGTGTCTTCAAAGGACGCCCGGACCTGTGTCTTGCAGGTGGGATTCCAGATGTCTGATTGTCGAAATATGTGGTTATATGATACTGGAGAAGCTCCCAAAGATCTTCGACGATCAATTGTGGTGCTCCTGCATCACGATTTTCCCTTAGTCTCTGGTTGATCCTAAGGACATCGACAAGCTTGTGCGTTAGATCATCCTCGGACCTGTCTCCAGAATCCAAGGTTATAGATGGCCTTACGGTCACAGGTGGCACTGCCAATGCGGTCAATACCATCCATTCAGGCCTACATGTGGCGGGATCCATTCCAAGTGTGGTCAGGTCCTCGTCAGGTATGCGCTCCAGTCTCTCACGGACCTCTTTCGGTGTAAGTTTGTGGTTATCGTCAACCTCTCTGAAAGTTGTGGGCTTATCAAGTTTTATCTTGATCTGTTCAGCACCGCAATAGGGACATATTCCCTTTGTGGATGCGTCCTTAGCTGTGGCCTTGGAGAAGTTCTTGACCTCTATCGTTCCTCCTCCGAGGTCCCTCATCTCATCCATATCCTTCATACGCTCTTGGATCTGGTCAGGTGATAACATGAGCCTTCCGCATGAGCGGCAGGTACTCTCAAGCATCATCTTTATGTCCTTGATGAATCCGACATGGATCACAGGCATCGCAAGATCGATGTGCCCAAAGTGTCCAGGACACTCGTCGACCTTGCATCCGCATGTTTTACAGCGTAGACCTGGCTCTATGACACCCATATGGGGGTCCATGAGTCCCATCTCAATTGGATATCCTTCATCATCATACGTGTCCGCGGTGATGATCTTGGTAGCGGACATTTTCCTGATCTCCTCTGGGGAAACGCAGGAGAATTTGATCGATCCGATCCTTTTTGTTATTCCGCGCATCATGTCAAGTCCTCCAACTGAAGTCTCATGGCAACACCTAATGACAGGAGTTCATCCATGAGAAGTTTGAATGCGTACGAGGTCTGCACCAGGTATATGGTCGAGTTATTCTTACAAACTGGACAGTATAATGATCCGTGTCTGTCCATGATGGCGATATGACCGCAATTAGGATTGCCACAGATATACTGCTGGGTTCCATCCGATTCATCGAGAAGACGGTCTTTAATGACCATCGCTGCACCGTGACCGATAAGACAGTCACGCTCCATCTCTCCGAACCTGAGACCTCCCTGTCTGGAACGTCCCTCGGTGGGCTGTCTGGTGAGTATCTGCACAGGGCCTCTCGACCTGACGTGCATCTTTCCGCTTACCATGTGGTGCAATTTCTCATAGAAGATTACACCTGTATAGACCTCTGTCTGGATCATGCGTCCGGTCCTTCCGTCGTACATGACCTCTTTACCATTACGGCTGAATCCGTTCCTTACAAGGCCATCACGTATGGATTCCTCCCTCTCTCCAGAGAAGGCGGTACCGTCAATGATGCGTCCTTCCATGGACCCGACCTTACCAGCTATCATTTCGAGCACGTGCCCGATTGTCATACGAGACGGGATACCATGAGGATTGACGACCAGATCTGGCGTCACTCCCTCGGCTGTGAATGGCATGTCACACTGGTCGATGAGCCTTCCGATAACTCCCTTCTGTCCAAATCTGGAACAGAACTTGTCACCTAGCTCGGGGATCCTTTCGTCCCTGACCTTGACACGGACCAATCTGGACCCGTTCTCAGACTCTGTCACCATGACCGAATCGACATACCCTTTCTCCCCTGGCCTCACGGTCACGGAAGTTTCCCTTCTCTTTTGGGGGGTTAAGAAATCTGTCTCCTCTTCAAGGAATCTGGGAGGCGATGTCTTTCCGATAAGGACGTCACTTCCTGTCACCGCAGACTCGGGCGATATGAGTCCATCCTCACCCAAGGATGCATATGCCAGATCCGCACGGGCACCCATTATGTCCGGTGAAGGTATCTCGAAATGATCCTCCTGACCACCGGGGTAACGGCGCTCTTCTGCACGATAAGATCTCAAGAATGAGGACCTGCCCAATCCTCTCTGTACTGAGCTCTTGTTCATGACCAGGGCATCTTCTATGTTATACCCGTGGTAAGAAAGCACAGCGATACAGAAATTCTGTCCTGCAGGCCTATAGTTGTATCCCATGAATTCCATGGTCTGAGTCTGTACCATGGGTACCTCTGGGTAATGCATTATGTGTCCCCTTGTATCAGGCCTGATACGGTAGTTGGCAGCGGGTATTCCCAGTGCCTGCTTGGCCATACCAGCACCCATTGTCACACGGGGTGCAGAGTTGTGCTCTGGATAGGGAACCACTCCTGAAGCTACACCCAAGATGATCATTGGATCTATCTCCATGTGAGTGTGCTTCTTCGTGATCTTAGATGGTGTTGCCATCTCCCCTCCGCACCATTTGCATTTCAATATCGCATCGCCCTCTTTTCCAGGGTTCATCCAATCCGCATCTGTAGGAGAAAGAGCGTGATGACAATGCTCACATCTCTTTGGTACATCAAAGGGATCGACGAGAACGAGTGCGTCCTCCTCTTCCTCTGCATCTACCCACTCAATTACTCCCTCGCTGAAGAGGTCGTTCCATGATATCTTACATTCGCGAATGCCTTCCAGATGTTTCCTGTTCAATACTGTCCTTCCATCATTGAGGATGAGCAGCGGGCGTCTGAGACGTCCTTCATCACAGTTGATTATTATCTCTCCCATGTCCTCATCGAAACGGATGTTCACACCGTCGTGAAGACGTCCGATCCTTCTGTTGTCCCTGACGTGATTGACGAATTTTTCCGCGTTGGAGGTTGTTCCTACCAGATCACCGTTGATATACACGCGTATTCCGTCGTCCTTGACAGGCATAAGATCGTAATCGCTCCTCAAGAGCATCCTCAATTCACTCTCTGAATAACCTTCAGAAACATCAATTATCAGGGCTGCATTCTTGACCAGACCACAATTCTGACCTTCTGGTGTTTCCGAAGGGCAGAGTCTTCCCCACTGCGTTGGGTGCAGATCACGTGCCTCGAAATGAGGCTGACTTCTAGTAAGGGATGATGTAACTCTCCTCAAATGGGACATTGATGACATGTTAGATGTTCTGTCCAAGAGTTGTGATACACCTGCACGACCTCCGACCCAGTTTCCTGTGGCCAGGGCATGCAACAACTTATGCGTGAGCAGATCTGGTCTGATAGAAGATGCGATGTTGACATCTGACTTCTTTCTTCCCCAGTTCCTCTCCAGCTGATATTTCAGATCCTTCATGAGGCTGCTGAAACTTGTTCTGAATAGATCCTCCATGAGGTCTCCAGATAGTTTGAGCCTCTTGTTGGCGTAGTGATCCTTGTCGTCTTCCTTTCTCTTTTTGAGGGAAAGCTCGAGAACTGAACGTGCAATACGTCCTAAGAAGATCGCCTTTTTCATACGATCCTCGGAAGTATCTCCGAGATGTGGCAACAGTGACCTGTCGAGTATGGACTCGACCTTCTTGGTCCTGTACTCCTTTGCCTGACCTGCAGCAAAGTTCCTCTCAAGGAAAAGTATAGCGTCCTCTGTGGTATGATATCCATTGGGAGGGAAGCTTTTCTTATCAAGAGATGCTTCGATGTTAGAATAGACTATGTTGGCCATTTCCTCGTCGGAAACTATGGTGTCATAAATGTCCTTATCCGACTCCATTCCAAGTGCCTTCATCAATGCGACGAGCGGTATGGAACCAGATGCTACGGGGACGGATACCATGACCATTCCGTCCTTCTTCTTTTCTACAAGGGTGAGCGCACGGTATCCGTCCTTCTGTGAGAACACTTTTGCGATCTCAACGGCTGCACCGTACTTTTCATTGTATTCGACCATGATCCTGTTCGGGGCAAGGTCCTCAAGTGTGATCAAGACCCTCTCGGTACCGCCGATTATGAAATAACCTCCGGGTTCCCTTGGGTCCTCTTTCTGTTTAATGAGTTCTTTTGTGTATTCCTCATCAGAAAGTACACGATCCATGTTGGACTCCAGGACCTCACGGTTAAGATTGCATCCCCTGGACTTGACCATCATTGGAAGATCGCCGACATGTACCCAGCCACCGTTCTCAACGTTGTCGAGTTCGATTCCGTCCTCGAATACCTCGAAATGGACGTATACGGGCGACATGTAATTCAAATTTCTGAGCCTGGCCTCCATGGGGGTCAACTCATGACTGTATCCATTTGCTTCCATTACTTTAGGTTGCTCAATTTTGATCGTAGGTTTGGCAGCAGGATCGACCAGTCCATCATCGTTTCTCTTCCTTCCGATGTGGATCTCGATGTTCCTTCCGCCAGTACGCTCAGAGTCAAGAACGATAACACCGCGCTGCGCGTCATCGGTTGGAACCCTGATATCATCCACGATCCTCTGCATCCTGCTGCTTGGATTGTCAGCAGATGCTAGGAAATCATCAAAAGACGAGATGTGATGGTTGACGATATTCCTGTCGGCAAAGTATAATTTAACTAAATCCCTCAAAAAATCACCCTTTGGTTACGAGCCTATAGGCAACGAACTCCTGTGCTGTTTCGCTTTTTCTGACGATCTTGACCACACGGCCCTCCGCGATAGGGCCGTATATGCTTTCAAGAACCTTGATGCCTGCGTCGCCGTTCCTAATCTTTGGAAGCTGGTCGCGAGTCATGCCCATTTTATTGAGCATTTCCTCGGCTTCTTCTTCAGATAAGAGGTGATGCTCAGGCACCAAAACGTGCTTGAGAACATTGAATGAGATATTGTCTGATACCAAATGATTCACCTGCCAAATGCCCCGCTCCCGGTCAGCGGGAAATGCGTTTAAGAATTGCGCTAATACCTATGTTGTTCCTCATACTTGATCCGCCGTTCGATCGCTCATGAAGAGACCAGCGGGCCTGAAGGGATTCGAACCCTTGACCACCTGATTAAAAGTCAGATGCTCTACCTAGCTGAGCTACAGGCCCTTGGATATCTTAAAGCTTGTATTTCGGGAGGAACATTTCCTTCTATATAATACCTCCTCACATATGGTGAAAACATACAAGGTTTAAATGGCTCAATACCGTGTTTACCCCTATAACTGTCACAAAACTACGAATTCTATGCTCATAACCGTACACAGATTTATGTTCTTGATGTCTAAGTTATGTCACGTCCGACCCGTGATATATGCCTGAGGTCTGATAAATTCTTCCCTCAAAATGAAATATGCATAATGCCTTGATGTCTCAATGGCAAATTACCTTGAACTCAAAGTCGCGATGGCAAAATCCCAGACAGAGGCAGGGTACGGTAGAGCAAGAATGGACACTAAATCCCGCGGTACCTTGAAAATTGACCTCGGAGATGCCATAGAGATCGTAGGTAAAAAAACGGCTGTAGCCAAGGTTTTCAAAAGTGATCTTGAAGATGAGGGCCTCGGCATCATACGCATAGATGGTCTCACAAGGACCAGCGCAGGCGTAAGTGTCGATGAGAATGTAAAGGTCCGTAAGATCATTCCCCAGCACGCGATTAAATTAGTGATAGCACCAAATATCCCGGAAGGAAAGACAATAAGATTCGAAGCAGGGATCGAGAATATATTCAGAAATGGCCTTATGAACCGCCCATTGATGAAAGGCATAGACATACTCGTTCCCAACATCGCTCTCATGGGCAACCGCTCCACATTCACCGTGGTCGCCACGATTCCCGATGGCCCTGTGATCGTTGGTATCGACACTGAGGTCGAAGTCATAAAGGAACCCTTGAAAGAAAAAACCGAGACATATCTCGGACAGACCACTTATGATGACATCGGTGGTTTGGATGATGAACTTAAACGGATAAGGGAAATGATAGAACTTCCGCTTAAACATCCAGAAATATTTGACCGCATGGGTATATCTGCACCAAAAGGCGTCCTTCTGTATGGGCCCTCTGGAACTGGAAAGACACTGATCGCAGAAGCTGTGGCCAATGAATCAGGTGCTTCGTTTTACAACATTCGCGGACCGGAGATAATGGGTCGCTATTATGGACAGAGCGAAGAACGCCTCAGAGAGATATTCAAAGAAGCTCAAGAAAATGCCCCTAGCATAATTTTCCTAGATGAGATCGATTCCATTGCACCCAGCCGTGATGAGGTGTCTGGAGAGGTGGAGAGACGTGTGGTTGCACAATTGCTCACACTCATGGATGGCATGGGTGGGAGAGGCAACGTCATCGTGATAGGAGCCACCAACCGGGAGGATTCTCTCGATTCCGCCCTCAGAAGACCTGGAAGATTCGATCGTGAGATCGAGATCGGTGTGCCCAACAGAAAAGGTCGCAGGTCGATATTGGATGTGCATACAAGAGACATGCCCCTTGCAGAAGATGTCAACTTGGATATTTTGGCAGGAATGACCCAAGGATTCGTCGGAGCAGACCTTGCAGCATTGGCCAGAGAATCCGCGATGAAATGTCTTAGCGGATATCTCCCGCACTTGGACCTTGACAAACCTATACCACAAGCGACCTTGAAAGAGATCAAGGTCAGAATGAATGACTTTAAAGACGCTCTCAATGAGGTCGAGCCATCTGGAATGAGAGAAGTTTTCGTGGAGATACCGAAGATCTCGTGGGCAGATATCGGAGGCCTGGAAAGTATCAGAAAAGAGATCGAGGAAGCATTCATACCCACGGAAGAGAAGAAATCCTTTGAAAGACTGGGAATAGAACCAGGTAAAGCAATACTGCTGTACGGGCCGCCTGGTACCGGGAAGACCATGATCGCCAAGGCTGTGGCCAACGAATCTGGTGCGAATTTCATCTCGGTCAGTGGCCCGGAGATCGCTAGTAAATGGATGGGCGAAAGCGAACTTGCCATCAGAAAAATATTCAAAAAAGCAAAACAGATGGCCCCGAGCATTATCTTCTTCGATGAGATCGACTCGATAGCCCCTAAACGGGGCAGTGGAGATTCCCATGCTTGGGAAAGGGTTGTAGCACAACTTCTTACGGCCATGGACGGCATCGAAGGACTTAACCGTGTTATGATCATGGCAGCGACAAATAGGCCCGATATGATCGATCCGGCACTACTCAGACCTGGAAGGATGGATAGGATGATACTGGTTGGAAAACCCGATATGGATGCCAGAATAAACATACTCAAGGTGCATACAAGAAGAATGCCTCTCCACGATGTGGATCTTTTTGAGATCGCTAAAGAAACGGACGGATATGTGGGTGCAGATCTGGCTGCCCTCTGTAGAGAAGCGGGGATGCTAGCATATTATGAAAATAACAATGCAGAATATGTAAGACCTGAACACTTCAAAACTGCCATAAATAATATCAGGCCATCTGTTGACGAAACGACATTCGCAAACTATGAGAACATAGGTAAAGAGATCAGAAAACGTAAAAGCGGATGGAATGACATTCCATTCTATGGGTGATTTATATGACAGACAAATTCTTCACAAGAGAACTGATTGGAAGACCTGTAGAGACTGTTGGTGGCCGTAAGGTCGGACTTCTCTCGGATATAGTGATAAACTGTGACAACGGGATGATAAAATACATTCTGATAAAACCAGAAGGTACAGTTCTCAACACGACACAAAAAGTGGATGATAAGGGACGTCTGGTAATATCAACGGAGAAGGTCAGGGTCGAACCGGAGAAGATAGTCATCAACTGAGGTCCTTGACCATATATGGAGCCTCTAACCTGTATCCCAAAGAAACATAGTATCCTCTTACGCCTACGCCACTCGTTATCCTTATTTGGGTCTTTCCATCTTCTTTGGCAAATCTCTCTGCCTCAGCAACAAGCTCCTTTCCAAATCCCCTGTGCTGCCAATCTTCTCCAACAGCCCCGATCGCAGCGATCTTTCCGAATATCTTCAGCTCACGTATGGTGGCCGTATTCGACCCGTCAGTTCTAAGACGAGCATAGCCTATCAAAGAATCATCGTATTCCAATGCTATGAAACGCTCAATACCTCCGCTTGCCTCGTACTCCGTTACCTTCTCTTTGATGGATGAAATATCATCCAAAACGGCGCTTGTGTGGCCTACTTCGCGACATCTTATACAACGACACGCCCTGCCTGTTGCCAACATGTGTTCTTGGACGAGTTGCCTTATATTGGATTTTAATATTCCCGCAGAGATCTGAGGCACAGGAATATCTCTCTGGATCCTCTGAATACGAACATATTCCGGAACACACGACTTCATCTTAGAAAGAAGTTCAACTGCTGTTTCGACATCCATTGGAATGTATTCGCCATTCTTCCACATATCATACAGTTTCGTACCTTCTATGACCAATGTTGGATAGAATTTCAACATATCTGGTCTAAAATCAGGATCACTGAATATGCGTTCAAAACACTCAAGATCCTTTTCCGGATCTGAACCGGGAAGTCCCGGCATGATGTGATAACAAACCTTCAGACCGTGATCTTTACACGCCTTGGTCGAACGAATAACGGCATCAATGCCATGACCGCGATCCATGGCCGTCAGAATATCGTCATCCAGTATCTGCACACCTAATTCAACTCTCGTTGTGCCTAGCCTCATGGACATTTCGATCTGTTTGTCACCGAAGACATCTGGACGCGTCTCTACCGTCAGACCGATACATCTGTGATCTGCAGTCGCATTGAGACCTTGCGCCGCTTCCACTGTATCTGACTCTATACCGTTCATAGCATCGTAACATCTTCGTACAAACCACTCTTGATATTCGCTATCCCTGGACGTGAACGTGCCACCCATTATTATCAGATCTATCTTGTCCGTTTTGTGTCCGATAGCTGTTAACTGCTGTATCCTATCTTTTACCTGCTCGTATGGATCGAAAGCATTCCTCTCGGCACGTCTAGCAGCAGGCTCTTTTCCCGTATACGACTGAGGCGAACCGTTGTCAACACCCCCTGGACAATAAGCACACTTTCCATGAGGACATGGAAAAGGTGATGTCATCACGGCGACCACAGCGACACCGCTGCTGGTCCTCATTGGCTTCTTTACAAGAAATGGCTCCAAAAGCTTACGGTCTTCCGGTGACACATCGGCAAGTATGTCTGAATTGGGAGGCACGTTTAGAAGTCCCATCTTCTGACACAATTTCAATTTGAATCTTTGAAGCTCATCGCGGTCGGATATCGTACCTTCTTTGACTGCCTCTATCATACGAGAATTGAACTCCGATACCATGATGGACCCGCTCATTCCTTCTGTGCTTTAGCAAGATGCTGGAAATGCTCAACTGTCTTCTTGTAATTATCCATGGCCATGTTTACATTTGCCTCTGTGAAACTCCACGCTTTTACAAGGTCTCCGTATCTGATACGATATCCTTTTCTAACTGCACCATCGAACTCAACATCGACACTCTCCAAAAGATCCATGGACTTCAATTTGTTTATATGACGATAAATGGTAGGTTTGGTCGTATTCAAAAGCGAAGCCAATTCCTCGACAGCCCACGCCTTACCCATATTGGCCATGAAATAATTCATGAAAAGACAGTATGGCACACTGTCCCTTACATTGGTGGCCGATGTCTTTGGATCATACCCCTTCGGGATATACCCGATCTGCATAAGGAACGTCTCAGCGACAACGTTAATGTCCGATACGGCGCTCATTGGGGTATTGCTCACGACCTGTAATTCGAACAGTATAACAACTCCGATTTGCCCTTGATATGAGTTAAGGTGTTATATTAATTTCCTTAATTGCACTTTGATCAGAGACAGATACAAAACGAAGCATCTCACAAAAGGTCTTTCACTGCTTCCAACGCTTGTATAACGCTGTTATAAGGCATCACTGGAGATACTGGTATGGAGATTATCTTTTCAACTGTGGGGGCAATGATTGGTGCACAGACTATTGCGATGGCACCATCACGCTCTGCACGTACGGCTGCAATTATCGCATCCTCCACCGTACTTATGGCATATTCGCGAACGACGAACCTCTTGCCCTGTATTTCCATTGCCTTAGGCATACCCTCCATAAATCTCGAAGATGCAATAACTGCCAAAAATCTCTGGTCGTCCTTCTTATAGAGTAGCCTTAGGACCTTTATTATCTGTCTCACTGTCCTAAGATTAGGTTCACGTTTCTCTTCCAATATCTTATACATCGTACTCTGGGATATCCCCGATATGTGACAGAACTCACTTAACGACATATCCAGTTCATCATCCAAAATACTCTTGAATGCCTTCTGGAAACCGCCTTCTTCCCTTAGCATGCTGGAAATAAGATCCTCTACCGTCATTTCTTTCCCTTCACATAATCTGCAGCAGAAAGCCCAGCGACGGCACCCTGCCCTACGGCCTTGGCCACCTGCCAAGGTTTGCCAACAATATCACCACAAGCGAAGACCCCTTCTACTCCGGTCATGCAATTGGCTGCCACCTTCACCGTGTCATCGATCTCTGGCATTATTCCTAGGTCCATTGCCAGATCGACCGATGATCTTCCACCCAGTTCAATAAAGACACCGCTTACAATAATATCTGTGCCATTATCCATTCTGACAGACGAAACCTTATCCGAACCGAGTATCTCCAAAGGCATGGAATCAACGATCTTCACTCCTGCGGCCTTAACCTTGGCAATAAGAGATGGATCCACATCGAGATCTTTGACAGCCCAATAAACCTTGGATGCGTATTTGGTCATCAATTCGGCAGATATAGCCGCCTCGGACTCACTACCCACCACCATTACGGAAGCCCCTTTGAAAAAATTACAATCGCATACCGCACAATAACTTACACCTTTACCGAGAAATTCCTTTTCGCCAGGGATGCCCAGTTTCCTTCTAGCTATTCCTGTCGCAAGTATCACGGCCTTGGCCGATACCTCTTCACCGGATTCCAGGACCACCGTGAATCCATTCTCCAAAGACATCGCAGAAATAGCATTCTGCCTTATGACCCTGGTACCCACAGCCTTAGCCTGTTCCAAACCATTGAGTAGAAGGGCCTCTCCCTTTACCGTTCCGGATAGCCCAAAATAATTCTCGATATGCGCACCTACAAGTGCACTACCTGTCTCCTTACCTACAATGATCGTATTGGCCTTCTTTCTAGCGGCACTTATTGCGGCCTGAAGGCCTGCAGGGCCCATTCCTATGACTAATACTTCTGCATCCATGTTCGATCAGAGAGAATTGAGGTATGCAACGATATCTTCTTTCGGCCTGAGGCCAACGAGGGAATCCACGTGGACCTTGTCCTTGAATATTAGGAGTGTAGGTATCGCATTGATGGAGAATTTAGCTGCTATTGCGCTGTTCTCATCTGTGTTGAGTTTCGCAACCCCAACCTTTCCTTCAAGCTCCTTTGCCACTTCCTCGATGACTGGCCCCATTCTCCTGCATGGTCCGCACCAGGGTGCCCAGCAGTCGACGACCACAATCTTGTTTTCTCCGACGAACTTGTCAAAGTTCTGACTTGTTAATTCCGTGACCATAAGTTCACCGCTATGACATTACCACAACAGGTTATATAACTTTAGAAACATCATGCGCTAGTCAACGATGCTAGAAACCTTAGACAACCTCAAAGGACTGGAAGTATACTCCCCTAATGGAATTTTCATTGGGGTCGTAGACGAGATAATCTTGGATGTATCAGGCATGCGCGTGGAAAGTCTCTTCATAAATGACGTCAACCCTTTATTGGCTGATGAGAACGTATCCATTGCAATACCGTTCAGGTGGATAATGAGTATCGGAGACGTTATTTTATTGAACGCCTTCCCTGAAAACAGAATTCACGTCAGTATCACAAGGTAATTCCTTTCAATTTTGGATATTCGCCAATGATATCCAGAATGACATCAAGATCCATACCGTACAATCTTGACAATTCCCAATGAAGCAGTTCGATGCGCTCGGCGCCGCGCTCGGCCCCTTTATTTCTGAGCTTCTCCACCGAATACCTATGATTTACCACCCTATTGTCACTCACCATGTTATCAGCGTGAGCTACTATCTTTTCCTCGATCGTTCTGGGCATGTAGTCTCCTGGAGGAAGCGCCAACTCAGCAACATCCCTATCGTCCAGACCCGCACCTGTATGCTTCCTGATTATATCGACCAATTCTTTCGGCAATCCCATGTCTTCCGCCATCTTTGCACCAACGGACGCATGCATTATCGAATGATCTACCGCCCTACCCATATCATGAAGCAAAGCACCAGATATCACCAGTGGTAAATTTACAGGCCTTATGCGAGAAGACATCTCTTCTGCGACCGCCCTGACCGTACAACAATGGACGACCACCCGTTTCTTACATCCCACACCGTAGAGTATGTCGATGCATTCAGTATCAGTCGGAAGGTTTGGTGACAATGATCTTCCCCCTCTCGTTCGGTACTACAGTCATTTGACCGCCACGATCCGAATAAAGCGCCTTGCCTTCGGTAAAACGATCCAAAAATATCGCCAAAGCGGCAATTTCTGAATGCGGTTGATTACCAACAGAAACATTAAAATCAGCACGTTCGTAAACCTCGAACGGGACCTTCTCAGCACCAACAATTATCATTATATCTTCGTCGCGCGGAATCTTCGGCATGACCTCATCGACCCTTTGGCCGTACATAGTAAGATGGACTATTTTACCCGTAAAATCCTGACTGGCTTGCTTCCAGGTCACACCTGTCTTTATAACGTAATCCCCACCAAATCTTTCGACAACACTTCTGATGTTCTCTTCTAGTTTTGGATCTTCCGTGTCCACATAGATGCCTTTAGCTCCCAAAGCCCTTGATGACAATGCCACATGTGTAGTGACACGCTTATCTCTCTCAGGACGGTGTCCGATGCGCATTATCCAGATATCTGACATCTTACTCTTCTCTGATGAGTTCTATCCTGTGCCCACGATAATCCATCTTTACAGACCTGCGGACCAAACTCTTGAGCATTGTAGATGATAGGCCAAGTGCCTCGGCCACGTCACCTGAGAATCTTCCCTCTTTACCAACCTGCTCAAGGATCTTTCCCTCTATTGCAGCATATTCTACCTCATCCATCATGGCGGCAGCTAAAACATCGCTTATCTCATAAACCGGCCATTGTGCGTTAATGTTGAAAGAAGTGTAGTATGTGTGGTAAGATTTTTCGGGATAGTTTCCGTTTGTCGACAGCCAACGCGTCTCTACAAGTTTCATCTTCTCAAAAAATACAATGGCGTCTCTGCCCTCCGGACCGAATTTCTTTTCGATCTCGTCAGCGGTCTTCCATTCTAAGGTCACCTCTTTCAACACGTCTCTTTTGACGGGGGTATCGACCGATCTGAGCATAGGTACTAACTCGGATGGCTCATTGATGACCTTAATCCTATTCATAGGATGTGGATTATATTCTCGTAAGTATATAATTCCTTCTTAGAAACTGAAAGCGTGGACATCGGTTTATCAACTTTTCTGCAATAAGTTTTATTAACGCATTGGCATTCGGGAGAGCAATGGCGAAAGAAAAGCCCTTAGAACTAAAATGGCAGTGTCTCAACTGCTACAAAGTATACGAAGGACCAGATGCAGAGCAGAAGGCTCTCGACTGTTGTGGTTCCTTTACTCAGGGATGGTGGGCAAACTATTCCAAGTGGGGAAAACAGAAGTGGTACGGCCGTTAAGAACGACCACTTATCCCAGGATACAACAATGGCCCTAGCTTGGGCTGTACTGTTCTTTTATAAAAATTCAAACAATCAGCATTATTTAATTGAATCTCGTTCTGATTAACATGCCCGGTGAAGATGCCAAAATGCTCGCCAAGACCATGGAGGAAATCGATCTCATGGAAAGGCACTTGGAAATGCTCAAGGTCACTATGAAATATCAACCCGTAGGCATCATACGTTTATCTGAAATTCTGGACATGCCCAAACACAAAGTACGCTACTCACTCAGATTGCTTGAACAAGATGGACTCATTGTGGCAACATCCGAAGGAGCAATGGTTACTGACAAATATGATCAGTTCATGAAAGAATTGTCAACATATCTTGATAGATTGGAAGAAAGGATAAGCGAAGTACGGTCAGAAATCCCACTTACGAACGATAATAATTAATATAACCCTTTCATTCGCACCACTACATAAGCCGTCGTAGCTCAGTCGGTAGAGCGTGTGACTGTTAATCACAAGGTCCTCGGTTCAAATCCGTGCGACGGCGCCATACATTCATTTTCCCTCGATAGTTTTTTATCTATCCCCCTATCTAACCAGGGGACAAGGGCTCATAGCTTAGACAGGTAGAGCGCCCGGCTCATAACCGGGTGGTCGTCGGTTCAAATCCGACTGGGCCCACCTCATCTTACTCCGGCAAAAATGCAATCATTTTACATGCTTGGCACATATGTGCCACTGAAAGCCTTAATATAGGTTTGTGCCTTTTGCCTACTTATTATAAGGACCTGATATTAACAGGTTTCCTGCTCAAAAAAGGTGGATTTAAATGAAAATGCCGCGTATCCAAAAGGAGCTCACTGCCTGTCTCCAGTGTGGTTACTGTATTAATGTCTGTGAAGCACACAACCAGACACCTTGGGAGTCCGACACACCTAGGGGGAAAATATACTACTTGAATCAGCTCTCCCAGGCCGACGGCCTAGATAAGCTTCTAAAAAGAGAGGTATCCCTAAGCCCCTATTTCGTTGATGCAATGTACAAATGTACAGGATGCGGCAACTGTGAAGTGGTATGTCACGCACAGATCCCACTTATCGAACTTTGGGAAAGCGTCAGAACATGGCTTGTAAAAGAAGGCGTAGGCCCGATGAAAGCTCACGCTGGAATGGCAAAGAAGGTTGAGGAATGCCACAACCCCTATGGAGAACCGGACACGAAAAGAGGAGATTGGTGGCCCTCAGATGTGCCTAAATCAGATGTGCCCGACGTAATATTCTTTGCGGGATGCACAGGATCATACAGGCAACAAGGAATTCCCCAGAATGGAGCTCGTATCCTCGCAAGAGCCGGTGTGAAAATGAATATTCTCGGAAAGGACGAATGGTGTTGCACATCTCCTCTTTTAAGAACTGGAAATACTGGTTTTTCACTTGACAGCGCCGAAAAAATCGTAGAAAAAGCAGATGGAATGGGTGCAAAAGACATGGTCATGACCTGCTCTGGATGTTTCAAGACCGTTTCAACAGATTTTGGAAAATACTATGCTAAGGTCGGACAGAATGTCTATCACTTCTCCCAATATACTGAAATGCTCATAAACGAAAAGAAATTGCCTCTTAACAACGAATTCAAAGCAAAAGTAACATATCACGACCCATGTCACCTAGGAAGACACATGGGCGTATTTGAATCACCCAGGAATGTTCTCAAGAAGATCAAAGGTATCGAACTTGTTGAAATGGAAAAATCCAGGGAAAATTCCAGATGTTGCGGTGCAGGAGGAGGTTACAAGAGCCAATATAACGACTTCGCCGTTAACGTTGCCGCAGAAAGGATCAGAGATGCGGAAGAAACTGGTGCAGAGATATTGGTCACATGCTGCCCATTCTGTGTTGTAAACCTGTCACAAGGTGCGGCCAAGATAAAATCCAAAATTAAGGTAATGGATCTATCTGACATACTTTTACAAGTGACAGCACCCAAAGTTGAAGAGCCAAAAAAGGATAGTTGCCCTCCAACAGCATCAGCACCTGTTGTGAACACACATCAAGTTGACACGCCACAGGCCAAACCGCATATAGCTGCTCCGTCGGAAAAACCAAAGATCGAAGCCGCTGAAACTTTGAAAGCGGTCGATGCCCCACAGGCCAAACCACATATAGCTGCCCCGGTAGAAAAACTAAAAATTGAGGCAGTGGATCCTTTAAAAACGTCCGAACCTGCCGCTAGAAAGACCGTTATCAAGGAATCGACAGATTCGATGAATGACGATGAAGATATGGGCGATGACCTGGATAAGTTTACCGATAACTCTCCGAGCGCACTTGTAAGAAGAGCAGCTTGGAACAAAGGACTCAGGTGCAGGAAGGACTATGGTGAATACACCATACCGATAGCATTCGTAAAATCCAAGGTTGGAGTTTTCATACTTGATGAGGGTAAGGTCGATCCCAAGATACAGTCCGCCTTAGAAGCGGACGATTGGATCGTTCTTAACTTCAAGACCAAAGACGTCACAAACGGTGAGGACCAGGCAGCTATAATTCGTACTGCTGTAAAAGACAACCTTAAGATCCTAAGAAAGAAGAAAAGATAAAACAAAAATGAGGGTTTCCCTCATTCCTTCAAATTTTTCATGTCATTTAAAAATCTCTCCCCAGAACTTGTTGTCGCATTAAGAGAGAAAGGCATCATAGATCCGACAGAACCGCAAAAAGATGCTATCCCGAAGATCGCAAAGGGAGAGAATCTACTTCTTGTTGCACCGACTGGTATCGGAAAGACAGAAGCTGCAATGCTGCCAATACTGGATGCTATTTTCAAAAATAATTCTAAAAAGGGAATAAGATGCCTATATATCACACCTTTAAGGGCACTCAACAGAGACATGCTGAAAAGGATGGAGGATTACGGAAAAGCCCTCGACATATCCGTAGGTGTAAGACATGGAGACACACCACAAGCAGAAAGAAACAAACAATCTCAAAATCCACCTGAGATACTAATCACAACCCCAGAAACCTTACAGGTTCTCTTTACAGGCAAACGCTTGAGAGAACATATGAAAACCATAGAATGGGTTGTCGTTGACGAGATACATGAACTCGCCAGTACTGAAAGGGGAGCACAGCTTGGAATAGCCTTGGAAAGACTGGTATCAATTGCCGGAGAATATCAGAGAGTGGGACTTTCTGCCACTGTTGGAAATATCGATGACATAAAGAATTTCCTTGCAGGCGTAAACAGAGAAGTAACGGTCTGCAAACATGACACGCACAGGGATTTCGAGATACATGTAGAATGCCCTGCCCCTTGTAACGACAGCGAACTTCTTGACAAACTTCAGAGCGACCCTGAAATATTAGGCGTAATGGTCAGAGCAAGACAACTGATAGAGGCCGGAAGATCCACTCTATTTTTCGTCAATACTCGTGAGACCGCAGAATGGCTCGCGGCTAGATACCATCTCTGGGACGAAGAGATACCGATAGATGTCCATCACGGTTCATTATCCAAAGAAAATAGAATGGATATGGAAGACCGTTTCAAAAATCAGGAGATAAAGGCCCTGATATGCACCTCATCATTGGAACTTGGAATAGACATCGGATCAGCAGATCTTGTGTTACAATATAATTCCCCCAGGAAAGTTTCCAGAATGATCCAACGTGCAGGACGCGCTGGACACAGGATAGGTGGAAAAATAAGATCTGTTATTCTGGCAACCGCACCGGATGAGATCGCAGAAGCCATGGTGGTCGCTAGAAGATCTGATGCAAAAGAGATCGAGTATTCTCCAGGAAGACGCTGCCCCCTGTCAGTATTGGCTAATCAGATCATTGCCATGACAATGGTCGGAAAAACAAGCAGAGATGATGCATTCAAAATGGTAAAAAGATGCAGCATCTTCAAAGACCTTGAAAGAAAAAAGATGGATGATGTCATCGAACAATTGAAAAGTATAAAGCTGATCTTCGAAGAGGACGAGGGTTTTTATCGTTCTAAAAGAGGTATGAATTATTTCTACAATAATATCTCAATGATACCAGATGAACGTACCTACTTAATACGGGATGTCGCAACCAGAAGGATAATTGGATCGCTTGACGAGAGTTTCGTCGCAACTTTCGCAGAACCTTTTGCCATGTTCATAGCAAAAGGACGTACCTGGCGTATTGTGGAGATGCGGGAAGACGAACTTCTGGTGGAAGAAACGAAGGATGTCGGCTCAGTTCCATCTTGGGCAGGATCGGACATACCCGTACCATTTGAAGTAGCCATGGAAGTTGGAAGAATGCGTAGAAAACGCGATTTTGAAAAATATCCTGGTGATCAAGGTTGCTATGAATGTATATCAAACTATCTTAACGAACAAGATGAAAAGTGGCCCATGCCAACAGATTCGGTGATGACGATCGAATCTGGTGATAGACTCGCAATACTCAACTGCTGTTTCGGTACTAGGGTCAATGAGACCATAGGAAAAATATATTCTGCGCTTTTGACGGCTCGTCTTGGAGAAAGCATCGGAGTTACAGCTGACGCGTACAGAATTATTTTGGAACTTCCGAGAAACCTCGACAAGAAGATCCTTATTGATACCTTCTTATCGATAAAACCTGGCACAATTGAGGCATTTGCAAGAATCACTATCTTAAATTCTACATATCTAAAATGGAGATTTGTTCATGTAGCAAAAAAATTCGGCATAATCGATAAAGATGCTGACCACCGCTTCATGAATTTTAATAGATTGTTTGAGATGCACAACGGAACACCCGCATACAACGATGCATTAGATCTTGTGCTCTACGAGGATCTGGACATAGTAAATACCGAATTGGTGTTCTCAATGATAAAAGAAGGAAAGATACAGGTCAAAGCTTGTGATATTTCCCCGATAGGCCTTGAAGGACTGACCAGATCCAAAGAATTGATGCAACCGATTCGCGCAGACCATTCCATTCTTATGGCGCTTAAAAAAAGATTGGAAGAAGAATTGCTGTTTGCCTCATGTGTCAGTTGCACCACACAATGGAGAATGCGGGTGGCCGATGCTCCGAAACGTTTAATATGTCCTAAATGCGAAGGACGTATGATAGCCCTTTTAAAAAATTACGAACGCGACAATATCAAGATTCTAAAAAACCGCGATCTTGACGATCAACAGAAAAAAGAGGCTCAACGTATCATGAGGAATGCTAACCTCGTAAACGAATACGGCGGTACGGCGGCGATCGTCCTTGCTGGAAGGGGAATCGGACCTGACAGCGCGTCAAAGATACTTCGTACAATGCATATTGATGAGGATGAATTCCTCAGGGATATCATGAACGCCGAGATTCTCTACGCTAAAACAAAACGCTTTTGGGATTGATCAGATATTGATTCCTTTGACCTTGAAATCGGGCTCCTTATTCTCCTCTTCCAAGACCTTTGGCTTTATGTTACATGTAGCCAAGAATCCTTTTGATATCACATACATTTCAGAAGATGTCTCACGAGATGCTGCCGGAGAATAGACCTTTACCGACTTGAATCTTTTATCTAATTCTTTCAGAAGCAGGTCCATCATATCGCCCATGAATACTTTACAGACCATCTTTCCATTCTTCTTAAGAACACGGTCGCACACATCCACTGCGAACATGCAAAGATCTATCGACCTGGCATGATCTGTCGAATAGTGCCCCGCGATGTTAGGCGCCATGTCCGACAATACAACATCCGCCTTACCGCCGAACACCTGGAGGAGTTCTATCATGGTCTTATCCTCGGTGATGTCTCCGATTATAGTGACCACTCCGTCCATCGGCCTAATATATCTTAGGTCGACACCGACAACCTTTCCTTTCTCACCGACACGCTCTTTTGCGACCTGGAGCCAACCACCTGGACAAGCACCAAGGTCCACGACCGAATCGTTCTTCTCAAAAATTTCGAAACGATCGTCTATCTGCATCAGTTTGAAGGATGCTCTTGACCTGTAGTCCAACTTCTTTGCGAGTTTGTAGTAGTACTCGTTTTGCCTCTCTACAACCCAACGATCGTGCAAGCCCACGGCCATACCTATATTGTCCCTATTTAAACCACTTTCGAATCCTTCCGTACAACACGTGCAAAAGTAATAATTAAGGAATGCTATCATAAGGGCAGAGGACCCTGAAATGACGACCGGATGGACCTATTCCAAAGCAGGCGTAAACATCGATAAGAAATCAAGTGCCATCGAATCCCTTGTTGGCGAATTGAAGTACAGAAGAACTGGAATTGGTCAGATGGTCCATATGCCTGGCCTGTTCGCAAGCCTCATCGATTTCGGGGACAAATACATCACTATGGCCACAGATGGCGTGGGGACCAAAATACTCGTTGCAGAAGAATTGGGAATTTGGAACACGATCGGCATCGATTGCATCGCGATGAATGTCAACGACACGATATGCGTGAATGCGGAACCTACTTCTTTCGTTGACTATGTCGCGATAGACAAACCTGATGATGAACTGACAAAACAGATCGGCATCGGCCTTCAAAAAGGTGCAGAACTTTCCAACATGGAAATCGTTGGGGGGGAAATAGCCGTCCTTCCAGAGATAATAAACGGGGTAGACCTCTCAGGAACCTGTCTTGGATATGTCATGAAAGATAAGATAATAACCGGAGAAACATGTAAAGATGGAGATCTGATCGTTTCTCTGAGATCGTCAGGAATCCACTCGAACGGACTTACATTGGCAAGGAAAGTATTCGAAGCGTCTGAGATCTCGATGAAAGATAAAATATCAGGCCTTTCAAAATCCGTTGGAATGGAGCTTCTCACACCCACTGAGATATATGTTAAACAAGTGCTCGAGATCACCAGGGAGAATTCCATCCACGGACTTGTTGACATAACCGGCGGAGGCCTCAGGAATATACTGAGAATGAAAAAAGGACTGAGATACATTATCAGTGACCCTGTAAAACCCGATCCTATATTCACAAAGATACAGGAACTCGGGAACATAGAGGACAGAGAAATATATCAGACCCTCAACATGAGCATGGGTTTCACAATGATCGCTCCTGCTCTGGATGCTGAGAACATAGTTGCAAAATACAAGAATGCTGACATAATTGGTCATGTGGAAAAAGGAGCGGGCGTATACTTACAACCCTCCGATATACTCTATGACCATTACTGATTTAACTTTGCATTGAGAGCACCGCAAACAGCACCAAGGGCAGTACAGGTCTCCAAAGAAAACCCACCATCCGTTATATCGAGATTGTATTTGGGAATGGACGCAGGATCTTTAGGAACTCCATGCGGGCCGATACCGAAAACCAAAAGGATACTCTGACCCCTGTCCACCATTTCCGCCACCCGTGCTAACGGAACCTGTTTCTGTTTATTTGGTTTGCTGGTTGTCAAAATAGGCTCTCCCAATTGAGGGGGGAACCCTTTCGAAGGATAGGGAAATTTCATGAATCTTCCCTGTTCAGCCAACTTGAGGAAATTACCTCCGTTGTCACCAATGCTTGTGGTACCTGCGACCCATTCCGCTATTTCGATGGGAGTTTTTGTCTCTTCGGGAATCGGAAAACCAAATAGTACCAAATTCATATCAAAAGCCAATGCCAGATCGCCCGCTCTTGCAATGACCCTCCTGTGAGGCTCCCTAAATTTGTTGGGGTCGTACGCGTTGTATAACCCAATCGTAATTCTTCCTTTTCCCATACGATCACAACTTTCTTCTACCGACTATAGCGTGAGCATCGCCATCTAAAAATATATCGTAATCAGGATTCTCAGCCTGCAGACGTTTGATCTCGATAAGTACCTCTGAAAGATTCATTTTGCAGGTCTTTACGTCGATGAAAACTTTGTCGGCTTCCAAGTCAATTCCTCAGGCATCTGTAAATCAAAAAGAAAAATATGGTGCCGTGAGCCGGGCTCGAACCAGCGACTTCGTGATCTTCAGTCACGCACTCTCCCAACTGAGTTACCACGGCGTATTTCCCCCATAGTTTGATTTACTTTATAAAGTTTCTTGATAGGTCAGCTACCAGGCATCTTACCCTTAGGTATTATCTCCTCTGTGTCTTTCCTGTCAACACCGGGTCTTTTTAGTTTGAGGCAATTGACAGTACTATTCCTATCGAATGCTTCCAAATATTTCCTGCGTGTCATGACCATCACGGCACACGATATTAGGAAACATACAGAGCATAACGCGAATATCACCCTGATATAACCTTCGGAGAGAACAGCCTCTATTGATGACAACACGGAGGCTATCAAGGTTAATACCGCAATAATCCTCCATGTTGTCTTTGACCTCATTCTCATGCCTCGGGTAACTTCGCTTCTTCCTCTGCATCAGAGATCAGGGGCTGTACAGCAGTGATCTTGTCATCATTGCGCATATCCATTATCTTGACGCCTTTGGTATTGCGTGCAGTTTCACGGATCTCGTTTACGAACATGCGTATGATCTTGCCCTGTTTACTGGTGACCAATAATTGATCGTCGAGATTGACCTTTCTGACACAAATGACATCTCCGTTCCTTTCATCGGTCTTTATCGTTATTACACCCTTTCCTCCGCGACGAGTCAGACGATAATCATCGACCTCTGAGATCTTTCCATATCCATTCTCACTGACCGAGAGCAACTTGTCACCAGCTCTCACCGCTGCCATGGATATTACATAATCTCCTTTGTTAAGGGTCATTCCCTTGACCCCCATCGTGTCCCTACCGGTGGAGCGAACATCATTTTCATTGAATCTGCAAGCAAATCCTTTCTTGGAGGCCAATATTATCTGCTCATTTCCGTCGGTGATAGCGGTCTCTACGAGCTCGTCATCTCCCTCCAGTTTGATCGCCTTGATACCTTTGCTCCTGACATTGCTGTATGCGCTAAGAGAGGTCTTCTTCATCAGACCGTTCTTTGTGCAGAACACCAGATATTTATCATCTGGGAAATCGTGGACGCAGATCGTGTCTTCCACCTTCTCCCCCTCTTCCAGATCGGATAGGAGATTGATTATCGGCTTTCCTTTGGATTGTCTGCTTCCCTCTGGAACTTTGTACCCTTTCAACCAATGAAGGCGTCCGTGGTTCGTTATGAACATAAGGTAGTCGTGTGTGCTGGTTATGAACATGCTTTTGACATGATCCTCTTCCTTCGTCTGCATACCGATAAGCCCCACTCCTCCGCGGGCCTGCTGTCTGTATGTGTTCAAAGGTATGCTCTTGACGTAATTGTCAGCTGATATCGTGATCACGAGGTCTTGTTTCTCAATGAGATCCTCCAGATCGACATCCAATGCATTTACATTGATCGTGGTGCGGCGCTTGTCACCATAGGACTGGACCATCTCATCGAGTTCGACTTTGATTATGTCCAACACCCTCTTTTCGTTAGAGAGGATATCTTTCAAGTCATTCATGACCAATATCAGGCTGTCATACTCTTGCTTTATGGACCCTATCTCGAGCCCGGTCAATTTTTGAAGCTTCATGTCCAAAATTGCTTTAGCCTGATCCTGATCGATGCTCAACAAGGTCTGCAGACCGGAATTGGCTTCCTCTGCCGAGTCTGATGCACGTATCAATGCAATGGTCTCATCGAGCATATCCAATGCTTTCATCAAACCTTCTAAGATATGATATCTCTTCTCTGCCTGGGACAGATCATACTGTGTTCTGCGGGCGACAACCGTCTTCCTGTGAGCGAGATAGTAGCATATCAACTGCTTAAGTCCCAGAAGTGTAGGTTTTCCTTCGACTAATGCTAAATTGATTATACCGTACGTTACTTCCATCTGGGTCTTCTTGAAGAGATTCTCGAGCACCACGTTTTCGAGTGCGTCCTTGTGAAGCTCTATAACGATACGCATTCCAGATCTGTCCGATTCATCACGAAGATCTGTGATATTCTCGAGGGTCTTGTTCTTCACCTGGTCAGCTATGTTCTCAATGAGCATTGCCTTGTTGACCTGATATGGTATCTCATCGACGATAATGCGGACCTTGCCGTTTGGCATGTCCTCAAAGTGTGTATTGGCTCTGACCTTTATCTTTCCCCTTCCCGTCTCATATGCAGATACTATTCCATCACGACCATAGATCGTGCCTCCTGTAGGAAAATCAGGACCTGGAACATAATCCATGAGTTCGAGGGTGGTCACATCAGGATTGTCTATCGTATACTTTATTGCCGTACATACTTCAGTTAGATTATGTGGCGGCATTTTTGTAGCCATTCCGACAGCTATACCATCAGAACCATTGACCAGGAGATTTGGTAACTTTGCCGGCAACACAGAAGGCTCTTTCAAAGACCCATCATAATTGTCGACCATGTCAACTGTATCTTTATCGAGATTCTCCAGAAGATCGTTGGACATTTTTGATAAACGTGCTTCAGTATAACGCATAGCTGCTGCACTGTCACCGTCGACAGATCCAAAGTTACCCTGTCCATCAACCAAAACATACCTCAAGGAAAATGGCTGTGCCATCCTCACCATCGATTCATATGCGGCAGAATCACCATGAGGGTGGTATTTACCAAGGACCTCTCCCACCACAGTAGCCGACTTCTTGTAGGGACGATTGCTCTGAAGTCCCAACTCAGACATGGCGAACAATATCTTTCTATGAACGGGCTTCAAACCATCACGTACATCTGGCAGTGCACGTCCAACTATGACACTCATCGAATAATCGATGTAAGAACGCTGCATCTGCTGTTCGATTCCCTGCTGTATGATCCTTCTCTCTCCGTCCATGATATCACACATCCAGGTTTACTACTTCGTGAGCGTGTTCCATTATGAATTCTCTCCTGGGCTCCACATCGTCGCCCATGAGTATGGAGAACATCTGATCTGCGAGCATGGCATCCTCGATGTGCACCTGCTTCATTACCCTGGTCGTAGGATCCATTGTGGTCTCCCACAGCTGCTGAGGGTTCATTTCTCCAAGACCTTTGTACCTGCTTATATTAGCACCTGGACCCATCTCGACCATTGCCTTTTGCATCTCCTCCTCGGTAAAGGCGTAGATCTGCTTCTTCCCTTTGTGTATCCTATAAAGCGGAGGCATTGCTATGAATAGATGTCCCTGCTCTATCAGAGGCTTCATCTGCCTGTAGAAAAGAGTCATCAAAAGTGTTCCAATATGAGCACCATCCACATCTGCATCGGTCATTATGACGACACTGTGATACCTTATCTTGGAAACATCGAAGTCTATACCGATACCGCCTCCAATGGCGATCACAAGATTCCTTATCTCTTCGTGATCCAACAATTTGTCAGGACGAGCCTTCTCGACATTCAGGATCTTACCCCTTATAGGGAGGATTGCTTGGAAGGCACGGTCCCTTCCCTGTTTTGCACTTCCTCCTGCAGATTCTCCCTCCACGATGTAAACCTCACATTTGGAAGGATCTTTTTCAGAACAGTCTGCAAGTTTTCCTGGAAGACTTGTGCTCTCGAGCAATGATTTTCTCCTTGTTGCGTCCCTTGCTTTTCTTGCAGCCTCTCTGCCCTCATAAGCTGACATGGCTTTTTTTACAACGAGCACTGCCACGACCGGATTTTCCATAAGAAATTCGGATAACTTATCATTCATCAAACTTGATACTGCTCTCTGGGCAACGCTGCTTCCCAATTTGGACTTTGTCTGGCTCTCGAACTGGGGATCCCCCATTTTGATGCTTATGATCGCGGTGAGCCCCTCACGTACATCGGATCCATCCAAAGCCACATCCTTCAATAATCCTTTCTGTTTACCATATTCATTAATTGTCTTTGTGAGTGCTGTCCTAAACCCTGTAAGGTGCGTTCCACCTTCGGTGGTGTGTTCAGAATTCACAAAGGAATCCACCGACTCATTGTAACCATCAGTGTATTGGAGTGCAATATCTATGATCACGCCCTCTCTCTCCCCAGACATGGATATGGGTACCGGATGAACAGGGGTCTTCGACCTGTTCAGGAACTGAACGAATTCCGTGACCCCTCCCTCGTAGTGATATGTCTCTGATTTCGGATCCTCTTGCCTAGCATCCGTGAATATTATTGTCGCTTCTTTGTTAAGGAATGCCTGATTGCGGAATCTGTTCTGAAGTACGGAAAAATCAAACTCAGTTGTTTCAAAAACCGTCTCATCTGGATAAAATGTGATCGTTGTACCATGCTTATCAGATACTCCGATCTCCTCTACAGGGCCGTCGGGAATTCCCATTTGGTATGTCTGACGGTATACCTTGCCATTCTGCTCTACAATGGCCTCCAATTTCTTAGAAAGAGCGTTGACAACCGAAACTCCCACACCGTGAAGTCCTCCGGAGACCTTGTAGGTCTTGTGATTGAACTTTCCTCCTGCGTGAAGATCTGTCAAACAGACTTCGATACCACTCTTTCCTTCCTTATGATTAAAATCGGCAGGAATGCCCCTTCCGTCATCTTTAACGGTCACAGAACCGTTTGCATTGACAATTACTTCCACCCTTGTCGCAAATCCCGCCATTATCTCATCTATACTGTTGTCCACTACTTCGTAGACCAAATGATGGAGGCCTCTGGAATCTGTGCTTCCGATATACATCCCTGGTCTGACCCTGACCGCTTCGAGCCCTTTCAAAACGACCAGACTATCGGCGTTATACTCTTCTTGTTGATTCCCACCCATAAAAATTCACATTCTGATAATCTAATGATTAGCAGTTGGCATAGTGCATCCGGATATAAATACGCGCGTATGCGCGTACGTGCGAGATGGCATTACATTGAAATAAGCACGAACCCATGCCAGAATGATATCAAATGAGTACCATAATGGAAGAGGCCCGCAGAGGTGTAACGCCCTTAATAAAGGAGATCGCCAAAAAAGAGAAAGTCAGCGAAGAATTTGTAAGAAACGGGATATCCTCTGGTCGCATTTGTGTTCCGTGCAATCCAAACCACGATCCCATACCAAATGCCATCGGTGAGAACATGTCCATCAAAATCAATGTTAACTTGGGAACTTCCCGTGACATTGTAGATCTGGAAAGCGAGGTCCGTAAACTCAATATCGCTGTGAAATACGGTGCCCATGCGGTAATGGACCTGAGTACCGGCGGAGATATTGACAAGATACGTGCCAGACTCCTAAAAGAGTGCCCTGTGATGATGGGATCGGTACCGATATATCAGACAGGACTGACTGCTGCAAGGAGAAATGCCGTTGTAGAAATGACAGAAGACGACATTTTCAACGGCATAGAAAAACACGCCAAGGACGGCATGGATTTTATGACCGTCCATTGTGGGATAACGAAAGAAAGCGTGTCGTGGCTGAAAAAAAGCGACAGATATATGGATGTTGTCTCGAGAGGCGGATCGTTCTTAACCGCTTGGATACTACACAATGACGAAGAGAATCCACTGTTCAAAAATTTCGACTACCTGCTGGAAATGGCAAGAAAATATGAATTCACTCTATCACTAGGAGATGGGTTCAGACCAGGCTGCATAGATGATGCATCAGACCAGGCACAAATAGCAGAATTGATGACACTGGGACATTTAGTAAAAAGGGCAAGAAATGCTAATGTCCAAAGCATGGTAGAGGGTCCAGGACATGTACCTTTGGAACAGATCCCTATGAACATCCAATTGGAAAAAAGACTGTGCCACGATGCACCGTTCTATGTACTCGGACCATTGGTCACTGATATAGCACCTGGATATGACCACATAGTCGGTGCTATCGGAGGTGCTGTGGCCGCACAGAACGGTGCAGATTTCTTATGTTATCTCACACCTGCTGAACATCTTTCACTTCCAGATGAAGATGATGTGAAGGAAGGTGTGATCGCTTCAAGGATCGCCGCTCACGTTGGCGATATCTGTAGAGGCAAGAATCGTGAAATGGACACCTTTATGGCCAAAGCAAGAAAGAAACTTGATTGGGATTCCATGTTCGAAGTGTGCATAGATCCAGATAAGGCAAAAAAATACAGGTCCCGCGGATGTACCGAGAAACAGGACGGGTGTTCCATGTGCGGAGATGTTTGCGCAGTTAAGATCGTCAATCAATATTTGATAAAAGAAAACGACATCACCAATAAAAAAGAAGACTGCTGAAATCGACTGGAGCCACTGGAGGGGATCGAACCCCCGGCCTACAGTTTACGAAACTGCCGCTCTACCGCTGAGCCACAGTGGCATCGAGCCCGACTATCCTGACAAAGCATAAAAAGTTTGCTTAAGAGCGATAGGATGGGAACATATTCCGAAAGACAACAGCATCTTTCTCGATCAATGGTGATTCGCATATGAATGTACAATCTTGTTTGGAACCTTCCAAAACATCAGCCAGGATTTGAAGATCGGGATCTTTTGTTTCCAATGGAAGGTGCGAAATCTCACCTTTTTCCCCATATTTTATACAACTGATATGAAAATGAGCTATGCTTCCACAAAGAGGAAAATATTCATCCACGAGGCCCTGCATATCTGTCCTTGTTTTAAGACAGCCTACGCCCCTGGCATGAACATGTGCAACATCTAAGACAGGTCTGACCCCGTCAACAGAATCCATAACCTTCGATATCTCTTTTAGTGTTCCGAACTGCCCCTTCTTTCCCATGGTCTCGATACCCAGGATGACGTCTTTTATCCCTTCATCATCCATCATATTCTTACATTTGGAAAGACCGTCTATGACCGATGAAAGAGCCGTATTTGGCGATTTACCATAGGTTGCGGCATGAATTACAATTATGTAGGCCCTTAGATTGTGTGCCGCATGTACAGTGTCCATGACCCAGCCTATACTCTTATCCCGTGTTTCTTGTGTATCCGAGTTAAAACTTATAAAATAGGGGGCGTGACAACTTAACCTTATGTCAAGATCTTCTGCGGTTTTACCTACGACCTTTGCTCTTTCCTCGGATATCCTTGCACCACGTACAAATTCTACCTCTAAAGCATCCAGCCCCAGCTCTTTAGTGTACTTCAAAGAACCTTCCGGCGTCTTACCTGCCGAAGGATATCCTGCGAGTCCAAATCTCATAATTGGATATAGACATACAATTATTTCATCCCTCGGAACGTGTTTATAACTCCTAATCAATAAACAGATAATGCATGTTGAAATGAATGTCTCTCTGGATCCGACACTGGGATGCGGACAAGCTCACAGATGGAGAAAAATCGCCGATTGTTGGGAAGGCGTTCTAGGTAAGGAAATTATAACTCTTGAACAAACAGAAGACGGATTTAATTGCACTGGAACATATGATCGTTCAATGATATTGAATTATTTTAGGAATGACGATAATATTACAGAAATTATCGAACACATATCTAAGTGCGATCCATACGTTGCAAAACTTTCGAATGCATGTCCGGGGCTGCGCATATTAAGACAAGAAAAATGGGAATGTCTCGCAACATACCTTTTAGCTACGAATGTAAATGTTAAACGCATAGCAAAGATGGTAGAATCGGTCTGTGATAACTTTGGTGACGATCTCGGTGAAAGGCGCGCATTTCCTACACCTAAACAGATCCTTGATGGATGCGACAGAATATGTGAATGCAAATTGGGATTCCGTGAAAAAAGATTCATCAGACTTGCAGAAAGAATGGAGAATGAGGAGATCGATCTCGAACGCATATCAGAAATGGACTATGAAGGGTGTGTCAAATCCCTTATGGACATAGACGGCGTAGGCCCCAAAGTGGCAGACTGTGTGGCTTTATTCGCCTTTGATCATACAAATGCTTTTCCGGTAGATGCAAGAATATCGGCCAGTATGGAAAAATTATATGGCGTCACTGGAAACTACAAGGTCGTTTCTGAATATGGCCGTCAGAAATTCGGAAAATACGCAGGATACGCCCAAGAATTCCTTTACCACAGCGATCATATATCTATGTGAAGGCTGTGATCTCCCCAAGCACACTTTGGCGCGGGAGTTCCCGTATTATCTGTATATATTTTGGCCAAAAGCCCTATCGCCTTGATAGCGGTACAGATCCTACACATTTCAATGGATATATCCGATTTTTCTTCCGCCAGAAGTTTGGCAGAAACTTTGATCTCTTTCTCAAAGAGATTATAATATTCACTAGACTCTATGACTGAACTGCCGCCCCTTTTATTCTTAAGATACTGAGATATGGCGGCGTCGGTGACGCCGAACATCTTGGCCACATATGACTGCTTAAGACCGTATGTCTCCACCAGTTCTTTTGCCAATTCTCTTCTAATCGTTGGAAGAACATACCATACAACTACCTCGCAGGGCGTTTTCATCAAATTAACAATAGATTACACCTATTAATATCTGATTAGGCACCAGGGTTGGTCTTGAGATAAAACTCGGACACATCCCAATCATCCTCTTCGGCAGTCTTACCCTCATCTATCTTTACGCCCAACTGCTTGGCGACCTCTTTGATGTATCTTGCGGCTGCATCGTCGCCTTTGAAGCCCTCTACTTTTGCACCAGATATGCAAACTTTTCCTTTAAAGGACCCGATTATCTCTGTGCCGGAGAAAATAACACACTCCGTCGCCCCACATACTTTCTTGATATGATTTCTAAGGAATAGATGCAGATTGTCCTGGGTGTTCAACAGCATCTTTTCGACGAACGGTCTAGGATTTATATCCTCATCCTCTTTGAGTATCCATCTCAATGTTGGATCGTCTTGCAAAAGGAATCCCTTTACCAAGAATCCTTCGTTCTCCAATTCAGACAGTATCTCCCTGGTGACGCCCATTCTAATGTTTAGGAATTGAGACAAACCTTCGGCCGAAAAGATTCCGAAGTCCTTGAAATGCATCATTATAACGTCTTTGAGAGCGTGCTTTGTCTCGATGTCCTTCAACGGTACTATGCTGTAATACGAGTCCGCGTCCTGATATATCATAGATTGCTTAGATAACGCTGCAAGGGCCTCGAGGGTCTTGTTCATCGATAAGGCGGAATTGGCAATTATCTCTTTCCTGGATATTGGCTGTCTCTCCTTGATCAATCTGTACATCGACCTCATATCTTCGTCCATCTCTCCGTTCTTGGTGGCACGATAAAGCGATGCGAAATCGAGTGTTGTGTATCCTACATATGGTGGAGAAAGGGCCATCCTTACAAGCATGCCACGCTCGACCTGCTTCTTTATCGATGTTTTCTCGATGACCCTTGTGACCAATTCCTGATCATTGCGTATATAGCCTCTTGAAGCCACACAACGATCTACCGTCTGATATTTTGAAAATTTGGATACTTTCTGCTTGTAGAAAACATAGCTCAGATACTCTTTTTCCGAAAAGGTCCTGACTATGAATTTTCCTTTTGCATAGAAACCGTTCACACAGTGATACCCGTTAGATTTTAGAATTTCTGATACCTCTTCGCTTAGCTGAAGTGCATCGGTCCCCATTACTTCCCTTATCCGTACAACGTCCGTATTCTTCATCTTGAAGAAATTCATCAGATTATCGATAGCCCCGAGGACCTCTTTGAAATCGGACGGATTGTCAATATCCACTCCCCTGATCTCTATACATCCAGACATTTCCCAGATTTCGAGTGCACCGATGACATTGCTTCCCCTGACCAGAGGATATATCCATTTATCGCCATAACGCGCAGATAATTCTGCCCATTTAGCCCCGAGATCATGATCGAAAAGAGAGAGTATCTTGACCCTCTTGTCTGGTGCTGGTGCGTTCTCCATCGCAGAGATCTCGTCAGGCATGATGTACATCGTTGTCTGACCACTTCCAACTAAAATTGGCATGGCACCAACATCTTTTGCAACAGAATCAATCTCATCAAGAGGGACCCCCGTCAAGAACCGCAAGGCTTGTGCCGGTATCGGACCGTGCGCCCTTATGTAATTTTTAATTAGATCTCTTGAAGGTTCACCAGAAGGAAGACCTGGCCTATAAACCTTGTATGTGTTTTCTGTCCCCCAATCCTCTCTTTCATCAAAAGCACGTATTATCTTTAAAGAACGGTCCAATCTCTGAAGTGATTCCTTGATCTCTTCCTTGTCACGGCCCGTCTCTGCCACGAGCTGCCTCATGGTAGCATAACCCAGGCCATCGATCATATTGAGGAGCTTCTTATCCTCCTCTGTGGACTCATCCTCTCTGAGAGAGGCTAAACGGTCTCCGTCTTCGGAAAGAACATACCTTACTCTTCCTCTCACGAATCTTCCCAGAAGGATCTGCTCTGACTCCCTCATCGCATGCCATTCTTTGAGATTGAAATCCTTGACCCTATTGAAGACGTCTATCTCGCTCCCCGCCGAACCATAGAATCTGAAGAAATCGTCGATGGATTCGAATTCCTCGCCCTTTGTGACCCTATAATTCTCAACGGTATCATAATCATAGATGTTCTCCTTTCCGGCTTTGAGTCTTAGGCGGTCCAATGTCTTCATGTATTGAGTGTTCTCAGATACTAAGAAGAAGCCTTTGGCCAACTCTTCACTATTCACCAAAGATTCCAGAGACGACCTGGCCTCCTCCTCGGGTACAGACAGTGCGAAAGCCACCTCTTGGACCGTTGCAGGCGCAGAACAGTCCAAATAACGCAGCACGATCGCATCCAGACTAGATGCCTTATCTAGCTCAGGATACGCGACCCTACCGAAATACCATCTGTTGTTCGCAGCAAGGTCTGTTCTTGTGATAAGGTACATGGACTCCAATTTACGCACCGATCTGAATGTCAGATCCTCACTTATCTCCAGTTCGGATGTGATGTCGCTCATGGCCGTCCTGTCGGATATGCAATCGTATACCTGAAGGTCCTGATCTGTAAGTTCCCTTTCTTTCACGGTCGCGGCTGCATATTTGGGGATCTCTGTCTTGACCATTATGTGCGGTTCATCAAGGAACACAGTACCGATTGTGCCCTCTTTGATCAATTCCCTGATCCACTCATCAACGACCTTCCTCTCCTCATCGCAGTATGCATAGATATTGCGTCCGCGCTCCCTCAGCGCCTGTAACGGCCCGGTACGCATGAGAAGTTTGGGTATGTCCTCTTTGCTCGTGACACGGCCCATCTTCTGCCTAAAATACGGAACCACTTGGTCCTCTTCAAACTCGAAATCCTTGATAGAATCGCCCAAGGCCCTTGTGAGCACTTTGCGGTGAAGCTCTCTTAATAACGCAGACCTATCCTCCATGAGAACAATGTCCGAGAATCCAGACAAGATTATGGAGTGGGCAAATGGCGAGGGAGTTCCATTGAAATTTATTGTCTGAACGCTCATCTTTCCATTCTCTATCATCTGGAGAACATACTTGGCATTCTTTACATCCATATCATCTTCGAGAACCTCTCTGTATGTCTCCTCGATAACAGGTTCATTTTCCATATTCCCAAGATTATCAAGAAGATATGCGGACCTTATCTGTTGTCTGTTCACTGATATGGGGCGACCCATATAATTTCTAAGGATCATGAAACTACGGGCCGCTGTGTGTCTGAATCTAAGCTTGAATATCTCTGAGTCCTTTATGGACTTCCTCAGTATCAATTCTATATCTTTAGAACTCAACATTCCAGGAATGTCCTTTATTTCTATTTTCCTTGAAGTCCCGATCATGAAGTTATCATCTGTTATCGTGATAGAGACATTGGAACCGATGATGTTGGTTATCCTATAGGCGTATGCTCTGGACAAAGCATCGTTCACCCTTCTGCCGAAAGGGAAATGAAATATTATCCTCTGATTCCCCGAAGGATCGATATATTCCTCTATCGCCAGCTTATCCGCATCCGGTATGAATCCCGATACGGCCTTTTGTTCTCTTAGATATGAAACTATACTCCTGGCTGAACCCTCATCGATATCGAATTCCTTACTGATGTCCGGAATAAGAATATCGGAATCGGTATCGATACGCTCTGCCATCTCTGTTCTGAATTCGGCAACATCCATTGAGAGGTCGAAGCTTCTCGGAAGCATTTCTCCCGCCCAGGATGGAACCGTTGGCTTCCTTCCGTTGGCCTCTTTGACGTATGCCATCATTCCCTTGGAACGAACGAACTCGAATGATCTTCCTCCCAAAACAAAGACGTCCCTGGGAGATAGTCTCTCCACGAATTTCTCCGATAGTTCACCTGCTGTCGAACCGTGACTTGTGATGACACGATAATTGGCCTCTTCAGGTATCGTTCCCAGATTCATGAGATATATCATTCTGGAACCTTTCTTTCTTCCAAACTGATTCTCCTCTTCATCATACCATATCTTGGAATACACTCCCTCGTGCTCATCCTTGCTTCCAAGATACCTCAGAACGTTAACAAAACTCTCCATGGTCAACGTGCGGTAACAGTAGGAACCCTTGATCACATCATACGCAGAATCCACATTCCATCTGTAGTCCAAACTCATCCCCACGACTGTCTGTGATAGGACGTCGAGACAATTCTCAGGTATACCGACACGGTCGATATCACTGCGGTGCGCGGCGCGGCACATCACCGCACATTCGACCAGGTCGTCTGGATCGAAAACCATAAGACGTCCCTTGGCCACCTTTCCGAAACTGTGTCCCGACCTTCCGATCCTTTGAAGTCCTTTGGCGACAGACTTGGGAGAACCGATCTGACAAACAAGGTCCACAGAACCGATATCGATACCCAATTCCAGGGACGTTGATGACACGACACATCTTATCTCTCCCCTCTTTAGACGCTCTTCGACGTCCAACCTTATTTCCTTGCCCAATGAGCTGTGATGGACCTCTATGTTGTCCAATCCTCTTTCCTTGAGTTTGTAAACTACACTTTCCGCACCCGATCTGGTGTTCGTGAATATCAGTGTTGTCTCATGGGTATCGACAAGCTCCTTGAGTTTATCGTACATCATAGAATTGACTATGTCTGATGATAATGTCGTCATATCATCCGTAGGACATATTACCTTCAGATCGAGTATCTTCTTCGAATCCGATTCTATGAGTGTGACATCACGGGTAGAACCATCTGGATTGCATCCCACAAGATATCCTGCAATGGCCTCGATGGGGGCAAGTGTCGCTGAAAGTCCTATCCTTGTAAATTTATTGTCGCAGAAATTCTGCAACCTCTCCAAAGTGAGAGATAGGAATACCCCCCTTTTTGAATCGCATATGTCATGGATCTCATCGAGGATCACCCATTCCACCTGTTTCAAATTCTCACTGAACTTAGGAGCGGCGAGTATAAGTGCCAAAGACTCGGGTGTTGTTATGAGTATATGTGGAGGATGGCGGACCATCTTTTGTCTATCGCTCTGTGAGGTGTCTCCAGAACGGACCGCGACCTTTATCCCAGGGATGTTCAGATTATTTGCCGCGGCAACCTCTCTCATCTCAGCAAGGGGCGTGTTCAAGTTCCTGTTTACGTCATTAGCAAGTGCTTTTAAAGGTGAGATATACACACAATAGATCCTTTCCTCCAAACGGCCTTCTGACGCATACCTGGTCAGTTCATTGATTATACTGGTGAATGCGGTGAGTGTCTTTCCTGATCCAGTAGGCGATGATACGAGCACGTTCTTTCTCTGATGTATCACGGGGATTGCTCTGGCCTGCGGCTCCGTGAGATCTTCAAATTTCTCATAGAACCATTTGGAGATCAAAGGTTCCATCAACCCCATGACCTCGTCCATTGTATGCGTCTTATCAATCCGCTCCAAATCCTCACCTAGATTAATGCCTAGCTTACTGCAAAGGGGTATATATTTCCTCCCCAAGTAGACCGAAAATGGCCGAAAATGAGAACATATTCAAAAAACAAATATCTGATTCGGAATAGAAAATATAAAGACAAGTAACCCGATTGGTCTACCAATGAAAAACAAGGTTGTACTGGTAGCATTTGTTCTAGCAATTTCTATTATGGTACTGCCAACATTCACAGCAGAGTACTCAGACAGTGCAACTGAATACTACATTGAAGGATATATCGTCACAACACAACCCGAAGGAAATGTGGCTTTGGAAGGCGTAGAAGTGACCATCCTATACAACAACACATCTTATTCTGATACTACAGACGAAACGGGTAAGTTTTCAATTTCAGTACCTTCCATAACTGGACTGCAGATTGAATTCACTTTAGAAGGATATACCATTCGTTCATGCCCGAATATCACTGCACAAGAGGGCAGCGATTATTACGTGCTTGATCTCTCAAATGTAACTCCTACAGGAAATGTTTACCAGATAACATCAGACGCGGATGGATTACTGCCTGCAATAATGTATCCGACCTCAGCAAATGTAACGGGTACTATCTCGTACTCAGACGGATATGTAAATGGAGCAACAGTCACACTTGTATCCACAGATACTTCCGAAAGATATGAGGCCGAGACAAATTCCAAAGGTATATTCCTAATTGAATGTCCAACTGGAGAATACACCCTCACAGTGAATTGCGGCGGATTCGAAACTAGCAAACAGACCATAGAGGTCAAAGAAGGCACTATGTCCGTGAACATAACCCTCACAATAAAAGAAAACCAGACCATCCTCGGACTTGATCTCATGCACTTTATCATGGTAATAGGGGTCATTTTTGGTATCTTCATATCTTGTATACTTTTTATCCTGGGACATCGCAAGAAAAATAAGATAACTATTGTAGACGATACACACGTCGAAGATGAAAAAGGAAAGATCAATCCCTGATCAAAGATTTCCTTACATTCTCATATAAACTATTTCCATGACAATCCATGGCCACTACCAACGGGCCCAAATTGTCCGTGTCGAACTTCCACATGGCCTCTGCCATGCCAAGGTCTTCCCATTCTACACCAGCCACTTTTGATAATCCTTCTGCTAATGATACGGCTGCTCCACCAGTAGCCGCAAGATATACACATCCTGTCTCCTTCATGGCCTCAAGAACTTCGGACGACATGCCACCTTTACCGATTATGGCCCTTATTGAGAATCTTCTGATCATCTCTGGCTCAAGCTTGTTCATTCTTGCACTGGTGGTGGGGCCCGCAGCAATAACGGTCCAATTATTTCCATCTTTTACCATAATGGGGCCGCAATGATACAGAACAGAATTCTTGATCTCCTTTGGAACAACTCTGCCCTCATTCGAATATTCAATGGCACGCATGTGCATTTCGTCCCTTCCAGTAATTATGGGCCCGCTTATTGAGACAACCTCCCCCAATTTTAATCCCTTGATGGTATCATATGACAACGGAGAACGCAAAGACCTCATAGCCATGCCCCCTGGGAGTACTCGACACCCTTGTTTGACATCTTGACCGATGCCCTACGGGTCGCCCAACAACCAATATTAACGGCAACAGGAAGACTTGCCGTGTGGCAATAAGCTGTGTTTATCTTAACTGCAAGAACAGTGGTTGAACCACCTAGCCCCATCGGCCCCAATCCGCTACTATTGAGTTTAACAAAAAGATCTTCCTCCATCTTTTTAAGCACTGGATCTGGATTGTCTTCGTCTATTGGCCTTATCAATGCAGTCTTGGACAGCGCAACGCATTCATCGGCCGTGCCACCGATGCCGATGCCAACTATGCCCGGGGGACATGGCCGCCCGCCTGCATCCAATACAGTATCAACAACGAATTTCATTATCCCTTCCATGCCATCTGCCGGATTGAGCATACTGAGATGGGTCATATTCTCTGACCCTGCACCTTTCAAAAGTACGGTTATCTCTGTGAATTCATCATCTGTGGGAATGAAATGCACTATCGGCATACCCTTACCAAGATTGTCGCCGTTGTTCTTTCTGGTTATCGGATCCACTGTGTTTGGTCTCAGAGGGATTGTTCTTGTAGCCTTTTCGACACCTTTCGCAATTTGATCAATAATGTGGGACTCGAACTTCCCTCTAACATAAAATATTGGAATTCCCGTATCCTGGCACATAGGTCTTCCAAGAACCTCTGCCTTTTTTACATTGTCCAATATCGCACCCAATTGAGAGTATGCTATCGGATTTGTCTCCCATGCAGCAGCCGCTTCCAACGCCCATCCGATATCCTTGGGCAATTTAGTATTTGCCAGACGCAATAGATTAACAACAGTGTCCTCGACTGATTCTGGTAATTTTATCATTGTCACGGCCTTCACCATTTGCTAGGAACGTAATATATGGTCCCGTCGATATCCACGACCTTGACCGTTTCCCCTACCCTCGTGCCCTCTGGTAATATCAGATCCAGTGTAGAATAGTTCGTAGGGTGGATTATCTGTATCTCACTTCCCGTCTTACTCACTACCGTCACCTCTGTCAAATCAGCTGCCTTAGTTATAACTTTAAGATCGTTCATTTCGACGCGTTTTATCGTTCTTTCCTTGAAATTAGATAGGTCGACAAGCTTACCTCCGGAATTGGAAACCTTTACGAGAACATAATTGTGTTTGGAATGACTTACAACATCCCATACATGGAAATTAGGCAGACGTACCAGATATGTCAATCTGTACATCTCCTGACCATCTCTTGTCTGTCCTACAAGCTTCGAAGCCTCTTTGGTTTCTGCCGAGTATGAATCAGTCAACATTTTAGCAAGGGCCTTACCCAGTTGTATAGATGACAAATATACGTCCACTCCACCAGTCACCAATTCCATCTTGGAAATGAATATGTTCCTGTTCGTCTCGGCTTGATTGGCGACATAATTCTCCACACGTGCCAAAACCTCTTCCTTCAGATCACTGGAAAGCTCTTTCACACATGTCCTTATCTGAAGTATGGATTCGTAATAATTACCGAGTATTCTAGAACATCTTTTACAAACCGTATTTTTTACACGAACTATGATCGATGATTCACACTCTATCTCGACACCGGAAACGTCCAGACGGGCCTGTACGCGCACAAGATAGTTGCTTTTATCCTGTTCATCGACAGACGCTCCGATCTGTAACACCCTTGCCTCTCTAACAACTGAGAGCTGTTCTATGCCTGTGTCCTCTATGACCTTCATCTTTTCAACACAGACCCACTCATCGCGCAGGTGATATTCCCCACAGTTTGTACAAACCTGAAGGTCCACGTGATGCGGCATGGACATTAACTGACGTCCTTCCAAGAAACACTCCACACACAGACCGTCAATGATATCGTCGCAGTCCTTTCCACATTTTACACAAAATCTCACAAAATCACCACTTGGGCGTGCTTGACGCCCCCTATTTCAATAACATTGGACATGGAGACGATGCCTTCTGTCATTGCTCTTTCAACGATCGAATTACCGACCAGATTCATTATCGTCACGGATTTTGTGCGTTCAATGAATGTTTCCTCGGATACTATCTCTCCGCCATAAAACCTTTCAGAAACGGTTATTTTTACACCGTTATCTCTGAACGTCTTACCGAGTATCTCTTCGTCGCATGCGGCAAGTATCCTGTCGTTCTCATGAACGTGTATCTTAACATATACCATTTTCACACCTTCTTATAAACACTGTCGCGTGGAGAGAATATAGTTCCATTATCAGAAAGCGCACGCAACACTTTCTTGACGTCCCCCTCGTTCAATCCTTCCTCTGCCGTATGTACCAGGATCTCATCCAAGGTTATTCCCTCTGGAGAACCGAACATGTCGATTGCACCAAGTACGATCTTTGTACGATCGCGATCCTTTTTAGTAAACCCAGAATCAATCGCGCCCATGTCCCATTGCCCACCATTATTTGAAGCCATGGATGCGAGGTAATATTCCACCAGATCGACCGCCTTCTGTGCGTCTGATTCCTCTACGATCCTGCTCAACCTCAATCTCGCAGATGCCTCTGACAGACGTACCAACGCCTCTAACTGCCTAGCGGTTATGGTTATCGTACCGTCGGCCTTGCCCATGTCTCTGATGCGCAGATAACTTTTCTGGATTATGGCTATAGAGCCGTCCGTCATCACGGGAATAAAACGTTTAGAATACGCGACATATTTTCTTAATATTTCGACATCGTAGAAAGGTTTGACATTCATAGTCGTTTCCCTGATCTTCTTGACATCGATACCGGTAAGGACCAGGTCCTCGGACATCTGTCTCACCTCTCCGCGCCTGTGAACACCCAATATGTGTTTCGAAAGACTTGTATCCTTCTCACGGTCTGGCTTATCGGTCAGAACAAAGAGAAGGTCGAAACGGGACATGAGCGCAGGAGGCAAATCGATCTGTTCGTTGAGCGTTCCCATACCTCCCTCTGTCTCGAATCTTCCATATTTAGGGTTAGCTGCAGCGAGCATGGAACACCTGCATTGAAGGGTTGCTGTGATGCCTGCCTTTGCAACAGATATCCTCTGTGACTCCATGGCTTCGTGCAATGATGATCTGTCCTGTGCAGTCATCTTATCCAATTCATCGATACACGCCAGACCTTTATCGGCAAGTACCAAGGCCCCCGCTTCCAAGGTCCATCTCCCATCTCCAAAATCATCTTTTACCGCCGCAGCTGTTAATCCTGCTGCAGATGCAGATTTTCCAGAAGCGTATATGCCCCTGGGAGCAAGCATGCTCATATATCTCAGTATCTGGGACTTTGCCACTCCTGGATCTCCGACCAGAAGTATGTGTATATCTCCTCTGATCGATGTTCTGTCATCCATTTCCTTATGACATCCACCGAATAATTGTAATGCAATTGCACTCTTGACCTCATCCATACCGAATATCGTGGGAGATATGGATGCGATGATATTGTCGAACAATTTGGGATCGCGAGACATCTCCAATATCTGCATTTCATCCTCTTCTGTTATCTGGATCTCATCGTATTCGTGCAATTCGGACTCGACGGACATCACTTCGATGTATATCTCGAACACTGTGGTCTTATCTCTATCTGGCTTCTCCACCGAACGGATTATACCGTTCAAAGTAACCCTATTACCTGCAGTTACAAGACCGGATATGTCATCCTCGACATATCCCGCAAGCCTTTCAGGCTGCGCGCCGCCCCTCAATCCCTCTGGACTTTCCTGTATCTCGATCTTCTGAGTATCTATGTAAAATGATTCCTTGTCGTCCAATATGAAACGTACGGCTTGCTTATTGCAACTCCCTTCTGTGTTCGAACACATAACTGGTTCCTTGAGGATCATTCCGCTCTGTTCCATCCATATCTCTGCATTGCAACGTGCACATCTGAACTTGGCATAGGTCATCCTAGGTCTGACCGTTGTTGCCTTCCTAACCAATCCTTCGACCGCCACCAATTTACCCAAGTGTTTTGACCTTAATTGACGGATATCCACCTTAGCATCACGTGGCAATTCACTTATCCTCAAATTCATGGAATTCTTACTATCCCATGTAGGAGGCATCATTAATTTCATGACACCTTTACCTTTCATCAAACAAAAGTCAGGATTTTCCAGCACATGCATTGCAAAATCGATGTTATATGCCTCTATATCCTTATACGATACGAGAACACTCTTTTTATCCGGATAATTTGCCGCAATCTCAGCTATGATGAGACGATACTTATCCTTGCTAAGTATCTCTTCCCATCCTGCAACGATGTCTTGTTCTTGAAAATTCACCATGTTGAATTGCTCCTATGTGCGCGGCACTCCTCATCCACCCACCAGACCCATCCGCCTTTCTCCATTGAGACCTCACCTTTGATGAGCCCTTCTTTTTTAAGTCTGTTGAGGGTTTTTGCCATGTCGTCTGGACACCTGTATTGAAACAAAATATCCAATCTTTCGATCGCCTCTTTGGTGGTGATGTGATCATCACCCATAATCTCCCAAATTAACGGTGCGATGTCATCGAGCATAGCATCCTCCCAACGTTGCGTACGTAAATAAATTATCGTAGTCACTCATGATTATTATCGGATGTGCCCAGAATAGAACTCAAATATTCATTCTGAACGCTAATGACCTCAGAACTATCTTTAGCTTTAGAATAATCTTCTAACATTGCTCCGTTGAGTCTCATGAATTCAGGCGCCCAATTGAATCTGCATAGGAATTGTTCTGCCTGCTCCTTCTCTCCTAAAATTATCAATGCCGCCATAACTGCCTCTGCACTGTTCAATTCCATCGGACGACCCCAATTGATGGGATTTGATGCTAAGAGATATGGAAGAGCTCTTTCCTCAACACGTTTTAACCTTGGAAATTCATCTATGTTCGTCCATGTCAGATCCATGACAACCAGGCCATTGCGCGCATACCTGCGGTCTGCAGGTGACAAAGCCTGCTTCGAGAAAGGAGAGAGTATTACGGATCCAGACGGTATCTGCGAGATTGTCTTAGCCTCTTTGCCCAAACCAAATTTCAACATACGTTTCGCAGTACATTTTTTTGGGTCACATTGACACTTATCGTGTATTATGACAGGTATCATGCGTTTACCATCATCTTTAGCTTATTGGGGTCCTTCATATTTTCAGACACCCACGATCTTACTTTTGCAATAAGCTTCTCGTAAGCTATCGCCAATTCTGCATCATCTGTCGCAGCATAATCTTTTACAGATCCCATATCTACGAGGATCTGTTTTCCTTGCCACGGGGTCCTTGCCGCCCATTCGTCGAATGGTGGTTTTGCCAGATACACGACTGCGTCGTACTCTCCATCCTCGCAGAGAAGCTCCGTATTTTTAAAATCCTTGGATACTTGACGCCTCATGTCCTCCCCAGCTTGATACATTACAGAGATCATGTCGCAGTCCACAATATCGTGCTCGGGTCCTGCACTGTAAACGTCATAGACCTCGCTGAACATCTGCCTTGTGAAATACTCGGCGAGCTGAGATGTTGAATCGTTCTTCTGATCCACGAACATCACGCGGAATTTGTTGACGGGTTTCTTGAACATAGGATCTATTCGGGTGATTAATCTATTCCGTTAAACGTTTTCGCACATTGTAGCATCCGCTTGATAAGATGAACACTCTCCCAAACAGTAATAACCAATAGAACGATGGGATGCCGCCGCGATGATGAATGTTTATCGAGCTGAAAATGATGATAGACGGGCGAGCTGAGCGGCATTTCTAATCTCTCAATAAGTGTAAATAATGCCCAACCCATGAAGAATTATGAAACCTGTCCTGCAAGTAGCACTGGACCTGATGCAACTCAATAGGGCCGTCTCGATCGCTAAAGAGGCAATCGATGGAGGTGCGGATTGGATAGAGGTCGGTACCCCCCTCATTAAGAGTGAAGGTGCTGATGCCGTACGTACTCTCCGCAGAGAATTTCCACATGCGATAATAATCGCAGATACCAAGACCATGGATGTGGGGGGCACAGAAGTAGAGATGATGGCAAAGGCCGGTGCCAACATAATAACGGTCCTTGGACTTGCAGATGATTCGACCATTGAAGAGGCTGTCTCGGTCGGAAGAAAATATGGTGCCTCAGTGATGATCGACATGATCAATGTTCCAGATCGTGTCACCAGATCCAAAGAGGTTGAGAAACTCGGTGTGGCGTATATATGCTTACATATGGGCATAGACTCCCAAATGAAGGGTGAAGAACCACCTATCGACATATTGAAAAAGATAGTCTCTGAAACATCCATACCAATTGCTGTGGCTGGAGGAATAACCGCTAACACGGTCAAAGAATACATCGAAGCTGGTGCTTCGGATATTATCGTAGGAGGAGGCATAATAAAGGTTCCCAATGTAAAAGAGGCCACCTCGATAATAAAGAAAGCAATGGCAGGCATCGATGTGAAATCTAGCATTGCAAAAAAATACAATGAAGATGAACTTTTCGAAGCGTTTCTAAAATGTTCCACATGCAATATATCCGATGCTCATCACAAACAAGGAATAATGTTCGGTCTACAACCCTACATAAAGGATGGCGAACGCATGGCTGGAAAAGCCCTGACCGTTCAAACCTCTAATGGAGATTGGGCAAAACCCGTAGAGGCCATTGACATTGCAAAACCTGGAGACATCATTGTGATTGACGTCGGAGGAGCTCCTATGGCTGTTTGGGGTGAGCTAGCCACAAATTCTGCCATGATAATGGGTGTCAAAGGAGTCGTCATCGATGGAGCTATAAGGGATATCGATGACATAAGAAAACTCGGATTCCCTGCGTTTGCGAGATCCGTCACACCGTGTGCCGGAGAGGCAAAGGGATATGGCGGGATCGGTATAGAAGTGACGGTCGGAGGACAAAAGGTCCGTACTGGAGATTGGATAATCGGTGATGAAAGCGGGCTTATCGTAGTACCAAAAGAGGTCGCCGTTGAGGTGGCTAACCGTTCCATAGATGTGAATGAAAGGGAGAACCGCACCCGCGAAGAGATCCGCAGGGGGTCTACCCTCTCAAAGGTCAACGAACTTGCAAAATGGGAGCCCGTCAAATGATTCAATAGATGTAGTCTGAATTATCTTTATAACTCTCTTTTTTCTTAATATCCTTTTTCTTGCCATCCTCAGCATCGTACTTGTCAGCAAGCTCATTGAGCCTTCTGATCCTCTCCTCTGTAGGAGGATGAGTGCTGAAAATACCTGAAAGGAAAGACCTGTTGTGCCCTACCAAAGGATTGCATATCATCATATCAGCATAGGATGTGCTCGCATATGTATCCTGAGTCGTCTTGCATCCTGCGTCAATGTGTTTGAGCGCACGAGCAAGCGCACGAGGATTGCGGGTCATTTTTGCTGCAGATTCATCTGCGAGGTATTCCCTGCTCCTTGATATGCCCAATTGCACAAGGACTGCCGCTATTGGTGCCGTTATACTGAGAGCTATTGCAATCAGGAACATCTTGTCCCTGTTCTCACCATTACTGCTGAAAGCAACCATCAACGCTGCATATCTTGCCGTAAAGCTCACAACAGCCGCCATCGTCGACACGACGGACATCACGAGGATATCCCTGTTCTTTACATGCGACAGTTCGTGGGCGAATACACCCTCGAGCTCATCATCGGGCAACAATGCCAATATCCCCCTTGTTGCAACAACCGCTGCATCTTTAGGATTCCTTCCAGTAGCGAATGCGTTTGGCATTGATGTATCGGCAACCCCTACCTCAGGCATTGGAAGGTTTGCTTCGTTGGCAAGTTTTCTTACAATAGCATATAACCTGGGTTCTTCCTCTTCAGTTACAATACGGGCCTTGTTAGCCCTCAGTGCTGCTTGTTTAGAGAAGAAATATGCATAAAATCCAATAACTACAGCTACAGTCAACATGATGACCACACCAACTGACCAATTATTGAACACCCATCCAACAAGATACCCAATTGCTGTGAGCATCAGAGTCATCAACAGGAACATCAATCCTGTTCTTGCGCGCCAGAACATAATTACACCTCGTATTCCCTGGTCATACCAACATAAAAATTCTTTACACCGTTCAACCCGAGACACACCCTCAATTCAGTCATACCTTCACGACTTGTACAATGGTTGAGCCAAAGGTCCAAACACTGTGCGTCCTTGAAAATCTCGGCAATAGATTGCGCTTTACTCTTCTCTTTCTTCATCAAATGTATACCGCCGATATATGTTTTCGGAGCGATTCCAAATCTTTCCTTAACTGCCGCTATTGCTGCCTCGACCCCGCAGTGAGAGCACCCACTTAGAACGATCGGACCTTTCTTGGACATTATGACCAAGAAACATTCATCTCCACCTTCGTAGGATATGGGTGGAGTGATGAAGAGGTTCTCACTTATCTGTACCCAATCATCTACTTCTTTCAAGGTCACCCTATCTTTGAATTCTGGAGAAATATAAAGGCCGTTGGTCCTGAAAATACCTTTACTACCTTTTGCGGAAGCTGGAGCAAAAATATCAGTGTTTGATGGCTTCTCGATCAAGAGTCCTTCTAGACCACCTGTGTGATCCCTGTGGACATGCGATATGACCACCCTGTCTATGGATTCTGGTTTAACGTCGAGATAAGCCATATTGTGTGAAAGATATCTTGGTCTCATGCCTGTATCGAAAAGCGTACGCTGACCATCCACCTCGACCAAGAGAGAGAAACCCTTGGCTCCAATATATGGCATATTTTCTACAGCGCCTTCATCATAGATACAAAGAATTTTAACCTGCATAACTGTCGCAATATGTTGGATATGTTACATATTGATAAACATATCAGCTCGAAAGCTGAAGGACCTATTTCGAAACACACCTATCAACGATGATACAATGAATCAGGAATATCCTTACATATCCTACGGACTGCTTCTTCATCCGCCATCCCAGAACCCAACATTTGCCTGACCTTATTAGGTACTGTTGCAGGTGCCATTATTGCCATCGGTTTTTCTGGATCGTCGATATAATCTGTTTCGATCATGAACCGGGTCGTGCCTTTGCTTAACGCTTCTTTGATGTTCGACCTTGATGCTGGAATCGAGGGCATGACGCCATACGTCTCTTTATCTGTAACAAATGGTGGTGATGAATGCTTGACTACCAAACCTGGATCCAGTCCTGCTTTTTTTGCGATATCCGCCAAGGACCGGTTTGTTTCTGTGGATCCTGATTCACAGTGTATTATCACCGGAACATCATTTTCCCTGGCGAGTTCCATTCCTCTGAGAAGTATGCGGTTTGACGCATCGCTATATCTTTGATCTGTTTCAAAATGCGGCCTACCGATCTCGCCTATCGCACAAGCTTTTCCATCGGCAACATCCTTGGCAGCGTCTTCCATCCCCTTCATCAGCATTTCCTCAGCGACTTCAAGGCCATAGTGTTCAGCAAGAGGGATTATCAACACCGGATATGGCCCCACCGCAATATTGATCTCGAGCTCTGTAACAGCTCTAGCCTTTTTTGCGAGATCATACGTTATCTCATAGGACCTTGCAAAATCTTCGCCCTTGGTGATCGGCACTTCTGCATATGGGAGAGTCACCAATGTAATACCTGTTCCTCCTGCCGCTTTGAATTCCAGAAGCGCGTCGACATTCCTACCGGACGGACTCATATGAAAATGGTCATCATAAACAGGCAACTTGTCCATGACCTATAAGCAATAAGCAACGTAATTATAGCTTGCTTGCAATAATCTCAATCATATGGACCATAATTCTCGCTTCCTGTTGAAATCCTTCAGGAAATACTACAAAGAATACGATCCTTGGATGCCTCACCGGCATACCAAAAGGGAATTTGGTTTCATGTTCTTCGACAAGGAAATAATGCAGAGGCATATGGCTTTCAACACAGCAGATGACCTTAAACGCTTCATGATCTCCCAAGTCCCCAAACATAGCTACTATTCGACCGCTTACTACAGGCGCCCCGCCGCACCATCAATGGATGAAAAAGAATGGATGGGCGCAGAATTGATCTTCGATCTAGACGCGGATCATCTGGATGGTGCAGAAAAGATGACATATGACGCAATGATGATCCAGATACGCAAAGAAATGATCACACTAGTAGATTCCTTCCTTATGGGCGACCTTGGATTTGCCGAAGATCAGATACAACTTTGTTTCTCTGGCGGCAGGGGATATCATGCACACGTCATACAGTCTGATGTCCTGACACTAGGGACCCATGAAAGAAGAGAATTGGTCGATTACATCACATGTTCAGGAATGGACATCGACTGGATATTTCCGATCGACAGAAGATTGATGGGCACTGCAGTGGTGAATGGCCAGGCCAGGCCCAATATCATTGAAATAAGAACCATCCCCGATGAGAACTCGGGAGGCTGGAGATTGAAAATGAGGAATGGGCTCATAGAGGTCGTAGAAGACCTGTGCACCATGGACCCCTCTCCATTGAAAAAAACATATCCCTCCATCAAAGGAAGCGCATCACAGAGTTTGTTGAAATTCCAAGAAAGACTTATCCTTGCTCAAAAAACGATGTTTGAAAAAAACGATATGAGTCTCCTCAACAAACGCGATCAGGACATGCTGATCAAGATCATGAAAGAAGATAAATCCCGCATGATGTCTGGAGAGGTCGATAAACCTGTCACTCCCGACATAAAAAGATTGATCCGCCTACCTGGATCGGTACACGGAAAAACCGGATTGAGGGTCAGCCCGATCTCTCGCGATGAACTAACGGAATATAACCCATTATTCAATGCAGTTCCAGAATCTTACTCTGACGAACCGGTAAAGATCACAATGAAACGGCCGTACGAACTTATGATCAAGGATCAACGTATTTCCTTAAAAACTGGTGAAACTGAAGTTCCTGAATTCGCAGCAATTTTTCTTATAGGTCGCAGGGAAGCAAATTGGGGTTATGATTCCGAAAGAAAGGACCCATTGATATGACTTGAGCTACGAACCTATTTTCCATAAGATAAAAATGTAAAAAGTTTTGATGTTTATCACTCTATTTTCAATATTACCATATCTGATCTGACATCACTATTGACCTTTATCCCAAAACTTCCAACCAGTACCTTTGTCACATTTGGTGTCAGAAATACAGGCAACCGCGGCCCCAGCATTATGTCTTTGACCCCTAAGGAAAGCAACGATAACAAAACAAGACATGCCTTCTGTTCATACCATGAGATGTTGAACGAAATAGGTAAGCTGTTAATGTCTGTATCGAAGATCTTTGCAAGAGCTGATGCTATGACCACCAGAGAATAACAATCATTACATTGACCGGCATCGATGACACGCGGAATTCCGCCTATATCGCCAAGACATAACTTGTTGTAACGATACTTCGCACATCCCGCGGTGAGAATTATTGTGTCATTTGGAAGTTCTTTCGCGAATTGCGTATAATACTCTCTTCCCTTCTCCCTTCCATCACAGCCTGCCATAACGACGAATCTCTTTATCGCACCACTGTTCACAGCATCAACTATATTATTAGATAAAGACAACACAGTTTCATGTCCGAATCCGATAGTAAGGGTCAAATCATCTATCGAACTTGGCGCTGAACATTTCTTTGCCATTTCAATTACTTTTGAAAAATCCTTATATCCATCCTTATCTGCTTCGATATGGGTTGCTCCTGGAATACCAGCGACACCCGTGGTGAATAATCTGTGCCCATATGCCTCGGAAGGAAGCAGAACGCAATTAGTTGTCGCTAATATGGGCCCATTGAACATTTCAAAATCCTTTTTTTGAAGATACCATGCACCACCATAATTACCCTTTAGATTCGCATACTTCTTCATGACTGGATATGCGTTCGCAGGAAGCATCTCCCCGTGAGTGTATATGTCGACTCCGCTGCCCTGACTCTGCTCTAGCAACATGTATAGGTCTCTCAGATCATGTCCCGTTATCAATATCCCTGGATTGGAACTTACACCTGTTGCAACAGAAGTTATCTCAGGCACACCATATGTCTCAGTATTTGCTTTATCTAAAAGTGCCAGACACACAACTCCTACTTCTCCGCATTCGAGGTTTAAGGCTATCAATTCTTCCGCTGAATGATCTGTCCTCAACGAACACAATGCCTTCCTGATGAATGCCGGGATAGAACTGTCCTCATATCCCAATACGACTGAATGATGATAGTATGCCGCAAGCCCTTTCAGACCTGCAAGCAAAATTTCCTTCAATGACCTCAGATCCTCATTTATATCATACGAATCGACACCTATGCCTTCTACCGGATGTCCAACACTGCAGAAATGACATTCTATCTTCAGTCTATTTTTCAACTCTTTGTTGCTCTGAAACTCATTCTTTATACATTCGATGTCAAAATTTGTGTTCGTGAGGGTCATGAAAAGACCGGCTACGATCCTTCTATCGATGTCCCGTACTATTTCCTCACCAAATTCTTTTTCAATAGTCCCTTTCGAGAGAACTATCAATGATTGGATCAGCATATCCTGCGCATCTGCCACATCTGCAGATTTCCCACAAACCCCGTTCTTGATACATCCTGTCCCTACCAGGGATTCTTCACATTGCCTGCATTTCATTTTTTTCCTCCATTGATATAATACTGAAATCTCAAACACCCTCAATCTTCGATTGTTTTCACAGTGCCACTCTGAACAATTCTTATTTGTTTAGATCCTAGCAATTCGAGTTTAAGATTGCCATGTATATTTTTTGAACTAAGTATCATAACTATACTAACTTATATATGGTAGAGAGTTTCTAAGACCATACCATGGATCATGAATGCACTGTTTACAAAACAATGGAATATCTTGCAAAAAAATGGACAATAATGATTTTACTGGAACTCTACAAAGGAACCGATCACGGTACAGAATGGAAGAGATTCTCAGAAATAAAATCAGGAATGAAGGACATAACGCCAAAAATGTTATCCGAACGTTTGAAGGAACTAGAAGCCGAAGGAATGATAGAGAACAGGATCGATTCGTCCTCCTTTCCTGTGAAAAGTGAATACCGTCTTACAGAACCTGCAAGAGAATTAATGAAGATCGTTCATGAAATTAAAATATGGGCACTTGAATGGAAGATTGATAACAAACCATGCGGAAAACAAGATTGCAGTCTATGTTTGCTCTAAAAACACAGGACATTGACACCTCTCGACACCAAACATTTATTAATTAAATATAATTCCCCGATATAGGGTAATAATAATGAAAGCATTTCGCGTAACAGGTTCATTTGCAGACCCCAGACAAAAACAGCAGAAATTTTCAGTTGAAATGTCTGGAGAGAACGAAGCCGCAGTAAGAGAGAAAGCACTTTCCACATTCGGTAGCAAACACAGGCTCAAGAGAAGACAGATCGACATCACAGAAATCACTGAGATTCCCGCTGACCAGGTCATAAGCCACGTAGTGAAATACGATATCGGTGAGTGAGATGGAAGATGGTGAGCTCCGTCAGGCGATGGCGGTCCTTGAATCCTACAACAAACAACTGGAATCGCTAGGCCGCCAAGCACAAGTGCTCCAAGCATCAATGGATGACATACTCAGAGCACGTGAGACCCTTAAAGCCTTGAAGGATGCCAAGGAAGGCGACGAAGTACTTCTTCCAATCGGAGCCTCATCTTACATAAATGTCAATGTATCGGCAAAAACAAAAGTAATTGTAAATGTTGGAAATCGCGTTTCTATCGAAAAGACGATCGACGAGGCCATTGAATTTGCAGTCGCCACCGGAAACGAGTGCTCAGATACTCTTAAAAATGCAGTTAATGCCATGGGAGAGATCGAATGTTTAGCTAACGACCTCACAATGGCCATACAGAATGAGTACCGCAACAAACAACAGAAAGGTCAGTGAAGATGTTCGATTCGCTTAAATCCAAGCTTAAAAATGTTTTTCATAAATCAGAAAAGCTGGATTCAGAGAAATTATACGAACAACCAACAGATGAACCAGCGAAACCTGAGAAAGTTCCTTCCAAAGACGAAACTTTAATTCAAATTTCTGAAATTCCGACCCCCTTAACAGAAGATAAAACTGTCTCTAGGAAGGAACAGATAAAATTGGATAAACAGAAGAGAACAGATACTAAACCCGATAAAAAATCGTCTACTGATTCCAAATATTCCACAGATAAAATGGTCGGAGACAGTGGAAAAAAAATCAAAGAAGATCCTCTGGACGATATTCTTGACGAACTTGAATTAGCACTTTTAGAATCCGACGTCGCATACCCTGTGGTCCAAGAAGTGATCCTCGGTGTGCGCGACAATCTTGTAAATAAGAAATACAGCCGGGAATTCACCCTCGAACAGGTTGTCGAAACAGCTGTAAAAGAATCCGTCAGAAGTGTTCTAACGGTCAATGAATTCGATTTCAAAAAATGGATAAATGAACAGACCAGACCAACTGTGATAATGTTCATCGGTATCAACGGCACAGGAAAAACCACAGCAATAGCCAAGATTGCAAATATGCTTCAAAAAGATGGCAAAAGTGTTGTTATGGCCGCATGTGATACATTTAGAGCTGGGGCAATCGAACAACTCTCTGTGCACGCTGACAGACTCAATGTAAAAATAGTCAAGCAGGCACAGGACGCAGATCCGGCCGCTGTTGCATATGATGCAATAGAACACGCAAAATCAAAAAGAAGAGATGTCGTACTCATAGATACTGCTGGACGTATGCAGACAAATAATAATCTCATTGATGAGATGAAAAAGATTGCGCGTGTTTCCAAACCAGCATTGAAGATCTTTGTCGGTGATGCCCTCGCAGGCAATGATGCGATCGAACAGGCAAAGGTTTTTGATGACGCAGTAGGAATCGATGCTGTGATCCTGACAAAGATCGACACAGATGCAAAGGGTGGTGCAGCACTTTCTATTGCACACACCATCGGAAAACCTATTGCTTTTGTATGCAACGGCCAAGGTTACGATGATATAGAGCAATTCAATGCAGACTGGATGCTTGAAAGACTTTTTGAATGATCATTTCAAGATCATACACACAATTTGTAAAGCAAAGTGGCAAACACCTTTGCATCTATTACGATGCTATCAATAGGAACGTACTCGTTCGGTCCATGAAGTGTTCCTCCTCCATATTCCCACACATATGCATCATATCCCCTTTCTCTGAAGAAGTTAGCACATGTAGCCCCACCGACACCGATCGCCTTTGGTCTAACGCCCACAACGGATTCTATCGAATCAGAAAGTGCGACAAAGATCTCTGAATCTGTAGAAGACATCTTTCCAGATTTGTGCCTCTGAACCTCTGTAACGTGTATGTGTGAGCCGGTCCTGCGTTCATATTCCCTGGATAACTCAACCACAGACGCCTTGATATCATCCAGATCGTACTTGGGAATGACCCGGATGTCCATATAGAACTCGAACTTTCCAGGGATTGTATTTACATTCAGAGAAGTAATCTCATTCTTGGTCGGTTCAAACGTTGACATTGCAGGATCAAACAATGGATCGGTCTCGTTGAACTCTCTTGCAAGCTTACTCATAAGTTCTGATAGGAAAAAAGTACCGACGCGGAATGCGTTCTGTCCTTTATTTGGAGTGGATCCGTGTGTTGTCTTCCCAATGACCTCGAATTTAAGCCATATGAGATTTTTCTCAGAAACCTCTATCATGGAGCCTCCTGGAATCCCCCAATCTGGAACGATAAATACATCATCCTCGGAAAAATAGCCATGATTTAGAAGATACTCTATTCCCATGCGACTCGTAGTTTCTTCATCAGCGACATATGCGATGCCGATTGATTTTTTTGAAAGTATATCTGCTGGAATAAATTTTGATGCGAACATGGAAGAAAGTACGGCCTGACCATTATCTTCTGTGCCGCGCCCATATATCTTTCCATCTTTAACAACGGCCTTAAATGGATCTGTATCCCAATCATCCAAATTACCAGCGGGAACGGTATCCATATGTGCAACGATCCATACAGTGCCTTTGCCCTCGCCGTTCTTTTTCGCCAAGATATTGGATCTTTTTATTAAGGGATTATTTTCGTCGAGAACGTCTATACGTTGAATTGAATCATATCCTACCAAACACCTTTGGAGCATGTCTGCTCTCTTACTTTCGCCAATACCTCCATTTTCAGGAGCCATTGCAGGTATTCCAATCATTTCGGACATGACCTTGACGATGTCCTTACGGGAGCCTTCGATATTCTCCAGAACAGCGTTCAATTCCATGGTCATCCTAATCCAACTGAGTGTTCATATATTCTTTGATGAATAATAAAAAAGGGTAATGGGGGTTGTACCCCCTTGAAATTTTAATATCTGCGGACGATCATTGTGACTGCATTTCCGCCACCAAGACAGAGTGTTGCGAGTCCTGTATCCAAATTGCGATCATGAAGTGCATATATCAATGTTGTAAGAACACGTGCTCCAGAACATCCTATCGGGTGTCCGAGGGCGATTGCTCCTCCATTGACATTGAATGCCTCATCTGGAACATTCAGCTCTTTCTTTACTGCACATGATGCTGTGGCAAATGCCTCGTTGTGTTCGAATAAATCGATATCGTCGATCGTCATCTCTGCCTTCTTGAGCACATGTTTAGTTGTGGGTATAGGTGCTTCCATAATGTATTCAGGTTTCACACCACGCTCTCCATAGGCCACGATCTCTGCAATGGGTTTAATGCCGTGTTCCTCTGCCCATGATCTTGAAGTAATGATACACGCGGCTGCTCCATCACTTAGCTGTGAAGAATTACCAGCTGTAACAACACCGTCTTTTTTGAAGACAGGCTTTAATTTTGCAAGTGATTCCAAAGTAGTATCCGCTCTGACTCCTTCATCTTTATTGAATATTATGTCCCCTTTCTTATCTGGGACTACAACGGGGACGATCTCTTTATCGAATTTACCTTCAGCCTGCGCTTTCGCGGCTTTCAAATTACTTTCATAAGATATCTTGTCTGCATCTTCTCTCTTGACATTGAATCTCTCGGCTACAATTTCTCCGGTGAATCCCATGTGTTGATTGTTGAATATGTCCCAAAGACCGTCATGAACCATTGTGTCGACCATAGGTTGGTCATTCATTTTGAGTCCCCATCTAACACCATTTAAGAGGTATGGAACATTCGACATGCTTTCCATTCCCCCGGTAGCAATAACACTATACTCGCCGGCTTTGATGGCGTCTGCTGCATTCATTACAGATTTCAATCCTGACCCGCACACAGCATTGACTGTGTATGAACCAATCTCTACTGGGAGATTTGCACCGATCGCTGCCTGCCTCGCAGGGTTCTGACCAAGACCGGTGGAAAGAACATTACCCATTATGCACTCCTCGATATCCGTGGTCTTGATTCCAGCCCTCTTTATCGCTTCATTGAGAGCAACAGACCCGAGTTGTGTTGCTTTGATACCGGTTAATGCCTTTCCATATTTGCCTATAGGCGTCCTTGCTGCGCTTATTATTACTGCATCTTCCATAACGTACACCTCATTTCTGAGAATGGAGTAAACTCGAAAATACAATATATATTACTGTCGGTCATTGACTTCGGCAATTAACGAAATCAATTGGCTGTTCTTCCCCCATTCTCTTGAGTGGTTTTGATAAATGACGTCTTGCAGAAGTTGGAGGTTCATACCAACCCGTAACCATCCCTCTTTTTGATTTTATAATTACTGGATCCTTTGCTCTAGTATGACATTTCTTACAACGAAAATCTTGTCCGGTTCCTGCTGAACCCATAGTTCTACCACAAACAGAACAAATTGGATTGGACACTTTTTCAAAACTTTCTACGACCTTTAACACATGGATCTTTTCTATGTTCAAGGTCCTCGGATCCTCTCTCAATTCTCCCATCACTCCGATCTTGTCACCTATGCGTAGATTATCGAGAACATAACGGAATTCCTTTGACGGTTCATAAGCACCGCATGTTATTCTACCATATCTTGTGATGATGTCAATAAAAACATGTCCGCCTTTAATGTGTTCAGATAAAGAGGTCACCTGACCTTCAAAATAATAGGATTGATTTGGAATCAATATTTTAGGATTATAAATTATATGATCGTCAGTACCTTGATTTGTAAGAAATATTACCCACCTATCAAGAGATTCTGTCTTGATCATTTTATATCCTTTTATCAGATCGTCTGGAATATCTCCTCTGAATCCATACATCACCGGGCACGGAGTGGAAGGGACCATGGCAACTTTCTCTGCCCTATCCTCCCAACTATTGAAAGATGTGCTAATGCAATGCTCAGCATCTCTTATGCTAAGGGGGTCGTATATGCGCTTGGTACCCCATCTTTCCCTTGGCCTATATGTCAATAATTCATATGTACTGTCGCGAGGCCTCCAGGCCATGCCACAGATGCACCCGATAACACCTCTTCCGTTACCAATCTCAAATTTTTTTGCACCTATTCTTAAGATCTCATCTTCTATGATCTGCCGGTCCATGATGGTCCTCACACCATTCCAATAAAAACATTGAGATGGCTTATTTTTTGAAAGTATCAATCCGGGATCCGCTGTCGGTTCATGATTTTTTTCGATAAGGGGAATTATTCTTCTAAGTAGATCGTTTTCGTTCGGTTCAAATGATTTCATTCTATCAAAACAATATATGTCACGACCACCAATATTACCAATCAATCTCTTATTTCCAATACCTTTTCCAAATCTCATTATCAACGAGCCATTTCCCCTTGTTTTCCAAGGAGTTGCTGGATTTAAACGAACAAGTCTGGGATTGCCTATTAGATCGAGATCATTCAGTTCTCTGATTATCTCAGTTGCCAAAAATGTGGTACAGTTTCCTTCTGTTGAGTCTGTATCATCCACTGCAACGTACATGTATAAGACTAATTCATCAATATATTATATTTTATTCTAAGGTAACAAATTTCATTGAACTTACAAAAAATATAGAACCATCATCAGAAAATTTGCCATCGATCTCATATGAACCTACGTCTGGCTCATATTTATAATAACATTTGATTATTAAACAATCTGTTTTTTGAAATTGAAAAGTATAACCATTGGAAGATTTGTTTATATCATATACAATTCCGTAAATATTCTCATTTTCTATTTTTATTTGTTCTTTTTCATTTGAAACAACGAACAATGATAACATAATTATTAATGAAATTGAAATACACATTAAAAAATATTTATCTTTTATTATTTCACTCATAAATCAAAATATTTTTTGTAAATAATCAAATGAGTCATTACAATTATATTTAATGCCCCCCACCCCTCCATTTCCACTGCATCATAGAAGTGGTATTGATAATATTTAAAATTAAAAAAAGTTTGATCTTAAGATAACTTTCCAATAGCGAAAAGTAATAAAACAAAGGCTACAATCCCAAGAATGCAACCTCCGATAACTAACCATCCTTTCATAGTTCTATCTCCTAAGGTATTGAAAGGTAATACTCATTCAGTTATAAAATAGATGTACTCAAAATCAATCAACAAAAAACAAATCATTATAATCTTTGGATAAATACGTATTCCATCGGAAAGAGTGGTTGTACAAATGGAAAAGGAAAAATCAATTTTTGAAAAATATATGGAAAGAAGAAATATTCTAATAAAAAATAGAAATATTCTTCAATCGTCCTTTATTCCAGACCAACTTCCTCACAGAGACATACAAATAAATCAAATTGCAGAAATATTAGCACCTTCATTAAATAAAGATAAACCATCTAATATCTTGATATATGGTAAAACTGGAACAGGAAAAACCGCAGTTTTAAACTATATTGGAAAAGAATTAAAAAAAGCCGATCCTGATGAAAAAAATTGTAGTTATATTTACATAAATTGTGAAGTCGTGGATACGCCATCTGGAATTTTATATAATATATCAAATCAAATAATCACTGAATTTAATAGAAAAATTCCATTTACAGGTTGGGCTTTAGATAAAATTTATTATGAATTATCAAATTATATTGATGAAAAAGACAAAGTATTCATTATAGTACTTGATGAAATAGATAGATCTTTTAAGAAAAATGGTGACGATATATTTTATTTCCTTACAACAATGAATGAAATTCTTAAAAAATCAAGAGTTTCAATTATAGGCATTACAAATAATTCAAAATTCACTGAATTGCTTACAACAAAAATAAAAAGTAGATTAGGTGAAGAAAAAATAGTTTTCAATCCATATAATTCTTCAGAATTACAAGATATTCTTTATGATAGAGCAAAAGAAGCTTTTGATGTAGATGTTCTTGATTTTGCAGTAATACCTTATTGTGCAGCATTATCAGCTCAAGATTCAGGTGATGCTAGGAAAGCTTTAGATTTTCTTAGAATTGCAGCAGATATCGCAGAAAGAAATGGAGATTCGATTGTAACTGAAGCACATGTTAATTTTGCACGTGAAAAAATTGAATTTGATGCAGTTGTTGAAGTAATGAATACAATAACAAATCAATCAAAAACAGTTTTAATGAGTATTATTAAAAATTTTGAAAGTAATAATAAAAAGATGACAACTGGTGATGTATATACTACATATAGAGAAATTTGTTCTATGATCAATCTTCCTATTTTAACTCAAAGAAGAGTTGCTGGTTTGATATCAGAATTAGATATGTTAGGTATTATTCATGCCCAAGTTAAATCATTAGGAAGAAATGGAAGAACCAAAGAATTTTCATTGAATATTAATCAAGATATAATTGAGAAATTTGTAAGGGATTCTCTTTTTGAACCATTGGTAAATTATAGACCTACAAAACAAACAACACTTATGTAATCTAATCTAAATTTGATTTGATTTAGTGTTCATAGGTTACAATGGAAATGGAGGGGTGGGGGTCTCATTTATTATTACGTCTTTTGTAATATTTTGAAAATTCATGATAATTGTATATTGAGCTAATTGCAATAATTGAAAGAATAATTGAAAATGCTGATATTATCATACAAGGAATTGAGTTTGGAACCCACGTATCGATAACTGTATTTTTACCATTACTGATCAACTTAATTATTCCGCCCCAAGGAATTTCAATCCATGCAACAGAATTGATTTGATTCTCAGTAACAAGGCCTATTACTATGGTCAATTGATCAAAATAAGAGTTATCTGAATTATCTCCCATCGTAAGATATCCACTGTGAGGGGCTTTTACTGCAAGTTGATCTAAATCAATAGAAACAACTTTGGAACTATAACCAACATCATATAATGTCAATGTTCCACTAAGATCATTCCAGTCAGAACTTCCGGTGCAAGACCAGAGATTACTACTATAATCTGATAAAGAATAGGCACTCCAATGTCCTGTATCCTCATTATAATCAAGCCAAAGGATTAGACGGTGGATTATGGGATTGGCGGTCGTCGAATTGTCCCTTTCATAAACAACAACAGTACCGTATTCACCAAAAGACGAAACACTTGTCTTCGAGCCCTCTACATATGTTATCAAGTGTCCATATGTATCTTTGTCCGTGTTGTCCTTTGTTTTTAATATGACCATGTCTCCAGTATCTATGAGACCTATCTGTGAAGTATGGGAATGCTGCATGCTTTGAGATTCGATGTTTGTAAAAGTCGGATTTACGTCGGACTCATACTGTATGTAACCGTACAATCCACCTACGACAAGAATTGTGACCATTAGGATCGCAATTGATTCTTTCGTATCCTTCTTCATCATCATCAGATATTACATTTTGGATTATAACTTATTCCTAAAACCAATTATAGAATTAGTGTGATGCGGTATCATGAACAGGCCTTCCAATGACCAATATTTCATGTCAATGGCACATCTCGTCTCTTCTAGGTCCACATGTGTCAGAAGGATGGTTGGAGCAGTAATTGTAAAGGATAAACATATACTCTCTACAGGTTACAACGGAGCTCCCAAGGGCACGCGCCATTGTGTTGAGATGGGATGTATAAGAGAACAATTAAAAATTCCATCTGGTACCAGACATGAATTATGCAGGGGGGTACATGCAGAACAGAATGCTGTAGCCCAGGCAGCATATTTTGGAGTGAGTGTAAATGGAGCCACCGTGTATACCACTACCTTTCCATGTTCAATGTGTGCGAAGATCTTAATTAATTCCGGCATTGTGGAAATTGTATATGATTCTGGATATATTGACGATCTTTCAAAAGAATTGCTCTCTGAAACCAATGTAGAAATACGTCATTTTTCATTAAATGACGAAAAAGATCAAAACAGTATTCCTTTAATATAATAAAATAATCAAAAGAAAGCATTACGTTTAAGTAAGGTCAAAGGATATCGCATCCCGCAAATAGTCGGGGAGTGTAAATTGAGCCGAACTGACATACTTTCGGAAATTAAAGAGGCTGAAGCGAAAGCGGACGCCAAGGTCGTACAGGCCGAGGCAAATAAAAAGGACGCGATTGCAGAAGCTCGCAGAGATTCTGTCAAGAGAATTCAGAACGCTGAAGCAGAGATGCGCAGTACTTATGAATCCGCAATGGCAAAGGAAAGAGGGATACTTGAGAATGAGAGGGCTGTAAAGCTTGCCGTAGGCGAGAAAGAAGCCGCTTCTATCGAGTCCTCTTCCAAGAGAAAGAGCAAGGAAGTCAATGATTTTCTTAAAAAGAAGTTTGAGGAGATCATAAATGTCACTTCCTGAGTCGATGAGTAGGATTGTGATTGTGGGTACCAAATCACACATGGATGAGGCCGTAGAGGCCTTCTACAGAGTGAAGGCACTCCACTTGATCGATCATACCACCGGCGCGGACGGACTCTCTATTGGGTCTACTGTGTCTACTAACGTAAAAGCATCTGAAAGGTTGCTTAAAGTTAGGGCCATGGAAAAAGAGCTTGGTATAAACAAACATACCGAGACCTCTAAAGTTCCAGTAGATGAGATCAAAGGTCAGATCAAAGCTGACAGCGTCGAAAATGCCGAGAACGAAATAATGAAAGTTCTCGACAAAAGGAATGATCTTAGTCAAAGAATCACTGAGTTAAACTCTAAGAAGAAGAACTTGGAGCTTCTCGCACCGATCCCTGTGGATCTTGACCTATATTCTGGGTACAAGACCATCACATCGATCGTCGGTTCTGTTGCCGAGGATCCCACCGAGGTCTTGAGAACGATGAATGACATCGAATATTTTGTCTCCTTCAAAAAGAAGGAGGGCGGTGTCGTCGCGGTCTTTATGAGGACAGCGGAGAGGGATAAGATTTCAGCAGTACTCGCTGATTTCGAATTCACGGAGGTGTCCGTTCCTGAGGGAAGGGGCTCCATAAGTGAGAATATCGCGTTAACAGACGAAAAACTGGCGGACCTCACCGTTCAGTTGAATTCGGTCGAGAAAGAAATCGAAGTTCTTCAGATGAAACATAAAACCTTCCTGAGAGCATCAGATGAACAGTTATCTATCGAGATTGAGAAAGGGGAATTCCCTCTCAAGGTCGCGATTACAGAATACTCGTACATCATGGATGCATGGGTTCCGACGAAGAAACTCGAGACAGTAATGAATGAGCTCGAGTCCAAACTTGGAAAAGATGTATACGTGGAATTCCAGGAAACTCGTGGTAGAAGTATGCACGAGACTGAGGAAGTTGAGGATAGATACAAGACCGTTCCGACTAAATTCAATAATGGAACAATTGCGAAGGAATTCGAGTATCCAACCAAATTGGTATCGATACCGAAATATCAGGAGATCGATCCGTCGATCCTCATAATGATCTTCCTTCCAATGATGTTTGGATTTATGATCGGAGACTGCGGATACGCGATTCCCTTCATTATTTTGGGAGCGTATGGATTAAAAGTAACACATCATAAAGACTGGCGCGCCATCGCTACGGTATTGTTCTTCGGAGGCATATGGTCATTCGTCTTTGGATTCTTCTTCTTTGGAGAAGCCCTTGGAATGCACTTTGTCACAGAAGATTTCGAGAATACAATATGGGGTGGCGGGGTCAATGTAACTTGGGACCATCTGTTGGGAGTAACATTCCCTGCATGGTTCAGTGGATTGCTTCCATTCGGCCACGGAGTTGGAAAATTGGAAGCTGTTACATTGCTTCTCAAATTGTCAGTCTACATAGGAATTGTACACCTTTTGATCGGTTATTTCTGCGGATATTACAACAAGTATATCCAGCACGGCAACAAAGAAGCCTTTGTTGAAAAAGGAGGATGGATCTTATCATTCGTTGGTATGGTAGTTCTCTGTTTCGTGCTTACGCAGGTGATGATCGTCGAAGATGCATCCGTTGTGATACGTGGTACGCAGGTTTATATTGTGACCGCGATCGGATTTATTCTGCTTATCGCTGGAGTTGCAATAAACTTTAAGAGAGAGAAGGCGCAGTCGATCCTGGAACTTCCAGGAATGATAGGAAATATTCTTTCCTATACTCGTTTGGCCGCTATCGGTATGTCTAAGGCTGGTATGGCTTTGGCATTCAACTATATAGTGTTCGATATGATCATGTCGATACAGACTGGGACACCGGGAATACTTATGATTATCATAGGTCTTCTTTTGTTCTCGTTCCTTCACTTGGTTATATGGACACTGGCCATCTTGTCGGGAGGATTGCACGCATTAAGGTTGCAGTTCGTCGAGTTGATGACCAAATTCTTCGAGGGTAATGGAATAGAATATTCGCCCCTGAAGGTAAAACGCAATAAAACAATTTTAACTACAGAAAATACTAATAAAGAGGTATAAAAATGACAGACGTTGGAACAGGACTTATTGCAATTGGAGCAGGACTTGCAGTCGGACTTACGGGTCTCGGTGCGGGTATGGCAGAGAAAGATGTCGGAGCAGCAGCAGTCGGTGCTATCACCGAGAACGAGGCTCTCTTCGGTAAAGCGATGATATTCATGGTTCTCCCTGAGACAATCGTTATCTTTGGTCTCGTTATCGCAATCATGGCAATCTTCGTAATGTAAGTCGAGAGGCCCTTCCATGGCACTTGACAACGTAACGAAGGAGATAGTCGCATCCGCCGACACAAAAGTCGCCGAGATCACAGTCCAGCAAACAGCTGAACTTAAGAAGATCCAGGCAGAGGCAGATGCAGCTATCTCCGAAATGAAAGAAAAAGAGGACAAAAAGCTCAAAGAAGCAATTGAGCTTCTCAAACGCCAGGAGCTTTCCAGTGCAGATCTGGAGAGTAAAAAAATCGTCCTGTCGAAGAAAAAAGAGATCCTCGCCAAGGCATTCGAGACGGCACTCAATGACCTCGAGTCTGCATCCAGCGAAGAAAAGCTGAAGCAGTATCGGGAGATGGTTGAGTCAGCAAAGACTGTTATCGATAAGCCTAAGGCATTCATTTCAAAGAATGATAAGTTCACTGCAAGTCAGTTGAAAGTATCATCCGTTGAAGTGGATACGAGGATCCGTGCTGGCATCATTCTTCAAAGTGAAGATGGTACCATCGAGGTCGACATGCAATATGAGACCCTTCTTCAGACGATCTGGGACCGCGAGATCAAAACTTTGTCAGACATTCTATTTGGGTGAGACATATGTTTAGGCGCAGCGGAAAGAAAGGCAACTATGCGTATACTGTCGCTAGAGTTAAGGCCAAAAAGTCCCTCCTGATGAAAGAAGAGGATTACAACAAGATGCTAATGATGTCTGTACCGGAGATTTCCCGTTATATCAGCGAGTCAGGTTATCAAAAAGAGATGACCGATCTCGCGGGTAAATATACGGGGCTAAATCTCCTGGAACATGCGACCTATGGTAGCATGGCAGGGATCTTCGGCGATATCCTCTCGGCTTCTCAGGGTGAGTTGAAGGACATGGTTTCTGCATATCTCGCTAAGTGGGATTACTGGAACCTGAAGGTCATACTCCGCGGAAAGTCATACGGTCTTGGTGCTGACGGAATCAAGGAAGATCTTGTTCCAGCCGGCAGCCTCAGCGCCGAAGATTTGGATAAACTCATCTCTTACGAATCCGAGGACGATATCCTTGCCGGTTTCTCCGCAATGGTACATGTTACAATCCCTTCTGAGACGATCACTGCGTTCAAAGCAGGTAAGAATCTTGGAATTATCGAGGATTATCTTGACAAGTGCTACTACGCAAACCTGATAGGAAGCATCAACCCCCGTTCAAGACCTGAATTGCTCTTCCTGAATTATGTTAGGCAGGAGATCGATATCAAGAATCTGGAAACCATTCTCAAGCTTAAACTTGAAGGAATCCACGGAGAGGCTGCAATGCAGTACTTCATTCCCGGAGGGAAGCAGATTGACACGAAGCTTGCGACACAGCTTGCTAATGCAGAGACCATCGATGCAGCAATGACTGACATCGGGCAACTCGATTTCTTCGAGAGCATCAAAGAAGGTCTTGAATCTAGCACGTCCTCGCTTATGGGCGTCGCTGTCGGTATGAGAAAGTATGAGACAGATCAGGCAAAGAAGTTCTCACATCTGTATCCCTTGTCAGTCATCCCGGTGATTGATTTCATGCTCAACAAAGAGAAGGAAGTCAAGAACATAAGGATAATAGCAAGAGGTACCGATAGCGGATTAGACAAAGATGCAATCAAACAACTACTGGTGATCTAATGCAAATAGCGGTTATAGGAAGCGATGAGTTCGTTCTCGGTTTCAGATTAGCTGGACTGAGACGTGTTTTTATCGCTGACAAGAACAACTACCAGGGAATGATGGCGGAGGCAATGGCCGATAAGAACATAGGGATCCTTGCCGTCGATGCCAAAGACCTGGAGTATCTTCCCGCTAACGTTAGGGCCAAGGTAACGGATTCGATCCAACCAGTGGTCGTACCGGTAGGCGGAGACGAGAGCGACCTTCGTGAGAAGGTAAAAAGAGCGATTGGCGTTGATTTATACAAAACAGAGGATGAATAAATGAGCACTAAAGGTGTAATTTACAGAGTCGCAGGACCTGTCGTGACCGCCACAGGGATCTCGCCCAAGATGTACGATGTCGTACATGTTGGTAACGAGCAACTGATGGGAGAGGTCATTAAGATCGTCGGCGACTATTCTATCATCCAGGTTTACGAGGATACCTCCGGCATAAAACCCGGAGAACCTGTTACAAATACAGGACTTCCTCTTGTTGCGGAATTAGGACCCGGACTTCTGGCATCGGTTTACGATGGAATCCAGAGGCCCCTCCCTGTACTCAGGGAGAAGATGGGAGATTTCATCTTCCGTGGTGTCGCAGCACCTGGACTCGACAGAGACAAAAAATGGGAGTTCACTCCCGTTGTTAAGAAAGGAGAAGAGGTTGAGGCTGGCCATGTACTTGGTACAGTTATGGAAGGAACAATGCTTCACAAGATCATGGTTCCTCCTGCAATCAAGAAAGGAACAGTTACTGAGATCAAACATGGAATGTTCACTGTGGAGGACACAATTGCTGTCATCAATGGTGTTAATGTTCAGATGATGCAGAAATGGCCAGTCCGTGTACCAAGGCCTGTTTCTGACAAATATCAGCCTGATGTTCCACTGGTCACAGGACTCAGGGTTCTTGATACGATGTTCCCCCTTGCAAAAGGAGGAGCAGCTGCAGTTCCCGGTGCATTCGGTACTGGAAAAACAGTTACTCAACAGTCCCTCGCAAAGTATTCTGATGCACAAATAGTTGTATACATCGGATGCGGAGAGAGGGGAAACGAGATGACAGAGGTTCTTACAGAGTTCCCAGAGCTGGTCGATCCTAAGACCGGACAGTCTTTGATGAACAGAACAGTACTGATCGCCAACACCTCCAACATGCCTGTAGCTGCAAGAGAAGCTTCCGTTTATACGGGAATGACCATTGCAGAGTACTATAGAGACATGGGATATGATGTCGCACTCATGGCAGACTCCACTTCAAGGTGGGCAGAGGCAATGCGTGAGATTTCGTCCAGGTTGGAAGAGATGCCTGGTGAGGAAGGTTACCCCGCGTATCTTTCCGGACGTCTTTCCGAGTTCTATGAGCGTGCTTGCCGTGCAAAGACACTAGCAGGGGAGAATGGATCGATCTCAGTCATCGGTGCGGTTTCACCTGCAGGCGGAGACCTTTCTGAGCCTGTTACGCAGAACACTCTGCGTATCGTCCGTGTCTTCTGGGCATTGGATACAAAACTCAGAGAGAGAAGGCACTTCCCAACAATCAATTGGTTGACGTCTTACACAATGTATGACAAACAGCTCGCTGGTTGGTACAAGGAGAATGTCGGTCAGGATTTCCCTGCACTTAAGGCATGGGCCATGAAGACCTTGCAGAAAGAGTCCGAACTTCAGGAAGTCGTTCAGATGGTCGGTTCCGATTCTCTGCCCGATGAGCAGAAGATAACACTCGAGGTCTCCAAGATGATCCGTGAGATCTATCTGCAGCAGAACGCATACCACCCGGTCGATTGTTTCTGCCCTCTCAACAGACAGTACGTAATGATGAAACTCATCAAAAAGTACTCAGAACTCGCAGAGAAGGCACTTGTTGCAGGTGTGTCGGTTGATAAGATCGCATACATCCCAGCAAGGCAGAGGTTCAACCAGGCCAAATACGAAGAGAATGTCGACGCAGAGCTCGAGGCTGTCAACAAAGACTTTGACACTCAGTTCGCAGCATTAGGAGTGTAAGTATATGGCAAACGCTAAAGTTTCCAAAGAGTACAAGACGATCTCTCAGATTGCAGGGCCCCTGGTCTTTGTTAAGAATACCGAGCCTGTTGGTTTCCAAGAGATGGTCAGTGTTAGGCTCTCTAATGGAACCATAAAAAGAGGACAGGTCCTCGATACGTCCAATGACATGGTCGTCGTTCAGATCTTCGAAGGTACTTCAGGTATCGACAGGGCGGCATCAGTCCGTTTCCTCGGAGACACTATGAAGATGCCCGTTTCAAAGGACATGCTTGGAAGGATCCTTTCAGGATCAGGACAGCCTCTGGATGGTGGAGCGAACATCATTCCTGAGAAAGAGCTCAACATTGAAGGATCGGCCATTAATCCTTGGGCAAGGGACAGTCCCGCTGATTTCATTCAGACCGGTATCTCTACGATAGACGGTATGAATACTCTGGTCAGAGGACAGAAGCTACCAATATTCTCGGCATCTGGTCTTCCTCACAATGACATTGCATTGCAGATTGCAAGACAGGCAAAGGTCCTTGGAGAGAATGATGAGTTCGCCGTCGTGTTCATTGCGATGGGAATAACAAACGAAGAGAAACAGATGTTCATGAAAGAATTCGAGAGGACCGGTGCACTGAAAAGCGCAGTGGTTTTCCTGAATCTTGCAGATGATCCCGCAGTCGAACGTATCGTTACGCCCCGTCTCGGTCTCACAACAGCAGAATACATGGCATTTGAACTCGGAATGCAGGTTCTCGTGATTATGACCGATGTCACAAATTACTGTGAGGCACTGCGTCAGGTCGGAGCAGCCCGTGAGGAAGTTCCAGGAAGACGTGGCTATCCCGGTTACATGTACACCGATCTTGCACAGCTATACGAGCGTGCAGGAAGGATCAAGGGCAAGAAAGGGTCCATTACACAGGTACCAATCCTGTCAATGCCCGGTGACGATATCACCCATCCCATCCCTGATCTGTCTGGTTATATCACCGAGGGTCAGATAGTTCTGTCAAGGGAATTGCACCGCAACGGAATCTATCCGCCAGTCAATGTATCTTCATCTTTGAGCCGTCTGATGAACTCCGGTATCGGAAAAGGTAAAACGCGTGATGATCACAAAGCAGTATCAGATCAGCTTTACGCATCATATGCGGAAGGTAAGGATCTCCGTGGACTCGTTGCGATCGTTGGAAAAGACTCCCTGTCTGCAAAAGACAGAAAGCTCTTGGACTTTGCGGACCTTTTCGAGGACCGTATTGTACGTCAGGGCCACGACGAGGATCGTTCCATTGAGAGCACCCTCAATATTGCCTGGGAGATACTCAGAGAGCTTGATGTTGATCAGCTGACAAGGGTCGATCGTAAGTACATCGACAAATATCTCAAGAAGTGAGTTAAATGGGCACGCATGACATCACACCGACCCGTTCCGTACTTCTGGACCTAAAAAGAAGGATCAAATTGTCCCAGAGTGGATATAAGATCATGAAGATGAAGAGAGACGGTCTCATCATCGAGTTCTTTGAAGTCATGGAAAAGGCCAGGAAGATGCGCGCAGGCGTCACTTCCGACTACGCCAATGCTATGAATAAAATAACCATAGCTCGCGCGGTGGAGGGAGAGATTGCCGTTAAGAGCGCAGCATACGCTCTTAAGGCAGACCCACAGGTCAGAGTGGGCAGCAAGAGCATCATGGGAATGATGGTGCCAAAGGTAGAGGCGACAGCGTCAATGCACACAAAGATAGTCGACAAAGGCTATGGTGTCATCTCTACCTCCCCCTATATCGAGGAGGCATCACAGGCTTTCGAGAAGCTTCTCGACACATTGGTCCGTGCGGCCGAGGTTGAGACCACGATGAGGAAGCTGCTTGACGAGATCGAGAAGACCAAGAGAAGGGTCAATGCTCTTGAGTTCAAGATAATACCTGATCTCAAAGAGTCTGAGAGATTCGTGAAGTTCCGTCTCGAGGAGATGGAAAGAGAGAATACAACTCGTCTCAAACACTTGAAGAGGAAAGGAGAGGCCGTAGAGTGAAGTCATTCGGAGAACGCTGGGATGATATCCGCAAGGATCCCGTCAAACTAAAGAGGCTGTTTACAGCTGTCTGGGTAACAGCGTATTCGATGCTCATACTGGGGTTTTTCCTTATCGTTTGGGTCTTACTCACTGCGAGATGAATTAAACTTTTTAAAATAATCTCTTTTTTTTAGCATATATGACAATTAATGTTTAAAATTCTTAAAATATGCTAATTCGAAGTATATTTATTTCATGAAATTTTTCATAACGGTTCTTCCAGTTCCAAGATGAACCATGGGCATTATTGCGGGATCTGGATTGAAATTATGCATTTTTTGATATTCTGTTTGGCTTTGCCAAGCTGACGCATTAATAAGTCTCACTCCCTTGTATTCTTTTGTTCCAGCGCCGTGAACATGTCCAGAAACAAATATATCTGGTACATTTTCCATAACAAGATAGTCCTTTTTTTCAGGTGCGAGTGCTGTTCTCTGGCCATACATGGGTGCAAGATGGCGCCTCACGGCCATATATTCCATTACTTTCAAAGGATCCTCATATGAGAGTTGTTGGACCCCTGCCACCCAATCATCTATGCCCTTTCCATGATACGACAGTATTGTCCTTCCTTCAATTTTTAGATTAACAGGATTACCCACCATCATTATGTTCGAATCAAAAGATTTTCTGAAAACATCTGGTAATGCGGGTTGAGGCTCAGTGATGCGAACTGCATCGTGATTTCCTGGATGTACGACCATTTTTATATGATCCGGAATCTCTTTGAGATATTCTGAAAGTGTTTCATATTGTTTGTAAATGTTGTTTATGGTAAGTTCCTCTTCCTGATCTGGGAAGATACCGATGCCATCCACAACATCCCCAGGAAAGATGATGTAATTCAGATTCAGATTCATGGAATTGGTTTTAAGCCATTGGATCATTTTTTTCCATTGTGGTTCTAAGAAGGTATAGCTTCCAACATGTATATCGGATAGGAATGCGACGGATGAATTGGAATCTGATGGTATCCAACTGTTATTCGCTGGAATATCTGGCCTGTATATCTCGTTTGCAATGAAAAGGTCCTTTCTTGATGTAGGTTTTCCTGCGATTCCAATGACCTCATCATTCACATAGGTCTCAGTTATAAGAGGCGTATCTTTCGAGATAAGCACATTGCAGGATCCGGTATCATCTTCCACTTTGATTATGAAGTGTCCGTTTTTCGTTTCTTTTTTTTCATAGATGATACCGATTATCTTTGTGTCTCTATCGACCCTCATCGCCTTTTCTATCGACATGGCAGAACCGAAGTCTCTCCGTCTTTCGATTATTTTTTTAAGTGCGAAATATCTGCTCTTAAAATAGTTAGCGAAATCATTGATCTTCCCTTCACAGGTAGATTCTCCCGTTACATCTGTTCCAGCTACTACGGAAATGTCCCATTGAAATTTGTTATTGGGTTTTATGGTTTTTGGAGATTCGAATATGACGGTATCTCCTGTTATTGCATTCATCACGTCTTGTTTTGTTAGGAACATGGAATTTTCAGATAGTTTTGACAGCACAGTATTCATGAATTCCATCGGATGGGAATTGGAGAGTATCATTTCCAGAGCATCAGGAGAAAGGAAGATACTCTTCCTCGCGGCTTCGGATAGCACTTCGTTTTTCATCATCGGTTGACCCCATTGCCCTCGTTGCCTAAATAATTTCTATCTGTTTCGGGAGCGTTAAAATATCAACAAAACTATGAGGACACATGGTAAGAGTTACGGTTTCGTGTCCCGTTTATCCAAGCGAAGATCCTAAAAAGGTCAGGGAGGCCATAGCTAGGATATTTCCCGGAATGGAATTGGAAGAGTCGAAATGGGGATTAAAGGGAGAAGGTTCCTTGGACAATTTTTCCAAACTAATAAGGAGGCAGGAGATATTGGACAGTACCAGAAACATGCTTTTCAAGGGAATGCACGGGAACAAGACCACCATTCGTTTGAATAAACAGGTTGCGACAGTTGGTAAAGTGTCCTTTGCAGAACCGCGTGCGATACTCGGTAGCATAGATATCGTAATTGAGGATGATGATCTAGAGGCCGTTATAGACAGGATCGCACCAGGTACTGTTGATGGTAGGGAAGTGTTCCATTGATAGGCATTTCCTGTACTGAGTTCTGTTCTAAGGATTTTGTAGGGACTTGGAAAGAGGTCAGTAATGACTTTTCTCATTGGGAGATATTTTCTGACGGAACGCATGCTGTTCAGAAGATATGCGGTGAATTTATGGCGAACGTGAATGAATTCGAGATGTCCTATTCTCTTCACTCTTCTATTGCAGATACAAACGTGGCAGCGATCAATGAACGTATGAGAGAAGCGACCTTTATGGAATTCTATTCTGAGATCGAGAATTGTCAAATAATGGGCATAGATCTTATCACGATACATCCTGGTCTATGCAATCTTACCTGCAGTGCTTTAAGAGAGCGTTCAATAGAATGTGCCAGATTGACAATGAAAAGTCTAGATCGTGTATCTCAGGAGTATGGTGTAAAGATAGCTATCGAAAATATGCCGAATCTTTCATTCATGTTGGGTCAGACGGCGACAGATCTTTTCCATATTGTTGAAGATACGGAACTGGGTATTTGTTTTGATATTGGGCATGCCAATACAATGGGGCAGATCCAAGAAATGGTAGAGTTGTTTGATCGTAGGATCATCAATGTACATATTCATGACAATATGGGAGATAAGGATTCACACCTTACTATAGGCGAGGGCAATATTGATTTTCAGAAGGTCGTCCATCTTTTAAGGAATTATGCTGGCAATTATATAATCGAGGCTAAGAGCATCGAGTCCGCAGTCAAGTCGAAGAAGGTCCTTGAAGGCCTACTAAGTTAATCTTTGATTTTTGGCAGCAATGTCAGACTATTCCATTCTGTTATGGCTTCATCTTTTTTCGGTATCCTTGTTGCTATATAAGCGCAAGCGAATAGTCCCAGCGCAATGAATGTGATCTCGCCTAGTACACTTATCGAAGGCACACCGACGTACATGAAACTTCCAAGATAATCTGTTAGGAAATGCATTATTATCGAGGCATATAGGCCGAACTGTACATACACGTATCCTAGAACTATTCCTCCGACACAGGTTATGATTGCCTTTGTCATCCCCCAACTGTAATAATGTGCCAGACCAAATATTATTCCAGAGAATAAAATCAAGATCAATGCGATCTTGTTCATTCCGAAACCTCCTAATAGGCATTTCATGGAATCTAATTTTTTTGTTCTGAATAATTGTATGGCCATTATCGGTATGCCGATCATCATAACGCGAGATATTATCTCCTCCCAGACGGAGGCATTGGCAAGCATGTAAAGCAGCTGTTCGTGAGTATATTCATCCATCCAGCTAGAGTCTATTTTTAGACCTAGATATATTGCAATGGCAAAATAAACAATCTGAACGAAAATATCGGCACAAAAAAGAATCCCTACCCAGTAGATGGCGGTCTTCGTCAACTGGGTGTCATCTTTTTCCTTGGATAATTTCTTGATCCCTTTCAAGAATGTTCTTAATGCGTAAAATGTGCAGACAGATATTGTGATCACAATTAGTATCCAATAGATTTCTGCTCCCAATCCATGTATTGTAATCAATCTAATGGATTTTGGAATTATTATCGAAATACTTACTCCGAAATCACCTATTATTGAAAGTATCGCAGGAGCTTTGATCAAAAGTACTGCTATTTCGCAAATAAGATATATCGCAGTTATAAAAGCGATCAGTAACATTATTTTTTCGAGGAAGTTTCTTTGTCCTTTTTTCTTCGGGAATCTATAACCGCATGCACCACAGAATTGAGAACCGCGATCATAATACCCTTGACATTTATCGCATTGCGATTTCATCTCAAATCCTCTATATGCCTTAATATTCCGTCGACTCTTTCTGCCTCTGCCACCACCAAGATCGAGCGCCTGTATTTAGGTATGTCAAGTATCTGTTCGGCGATGTATTTCTCACGTATTTCGGAGACCTTTCTGTATCCTTTTACGCCGTTTATGTAGGCATCCCAACTTTTTACAAAGGATTCCGGTGAGGACATGTTGAATTTCTTTCTCATACCTTTTTTGGCGACTTTATGTTCTTTAACGAATTCGGTGGTTTTTATTGTGTTAATATACACGTCCGTAAAACTGTCCTCATCCATGTCTAAGGGTATGACATTCTTTTCATCTTTTTTGCATAGATCAACTAGTTCACAGAATGCTGGACAGGGAAATTGGACTTCTCCAAAAACAGAAAGACGATCTGCATATACCAGATCCAGTTCGCTTACTTCATAATCATCAGAGAGTTCATCTCTTTTTGACAGTGCGATGATACTTTCTATGCTCAATGGTATTCCATATGCTTCATAATTTCCGTAGTTTTGTTTTACGGCCTCAGCTTCTGACGTGAGTCCTTGAATAATGGGCAAAATATCGATTTTGCAGTTATCAATGTTTAAGGAGATCATTTTTTCGTACTCCTGGATTTCACCATATCGGTCAGTTCGTCTTGGTCGTCGATCTTTCTGAGTTCTTCCTTAGAAACTATGGCCGTGGTATCGATATTGTCGGCAGACGATTTCTTTTCGACTATCATAAGTGAATGTCTGCCTGTTATTCTGGAGATCTCAGCAGCTACTAAGGCTCTTTGGATCAATTTTTCTTCTTCTGATCCAATACCAGTGAGCATAGTTATATCTGAATTTTTTGTAATCGCTTCGAACGGACTTTTTAGTACAGGCGTTATAGTGAATCCAATCTCTGCCATATGGTTCAGAGGTTGGGAGTTGATCTGTGTCTTAATGATGTATTCTTCTGTTTTTGTTTCACGTTTATACTCGAACGGATCCAACGGTTCGATTATTGGAACATTCAAAAATTCTTCAAGTCTTAGAGCAGCATCAATCATAGCTCCCATTCCTGCCTCATACATCTGTATTGTGCGTCTTGATACGCCCGCGGTCTCTGCAAGCGTACCTAGGCTAATGTTATTTGATTCTCTGAGATCTTTGAGAAGGCCACTGGATATTTTTACATATAGCCCGCCGGGGGCTGCAAAAATGAACGGCGGAACTTCTTCAAGAAGGTGTTCAGCCAAGGTTTCGTTGGATATTATGGGGATTTTGAATCTTGAATAAACAATTCCTCCTTCAAGTGGTCCTGAACTGGAATTTTCGCCTATGAGGAGTGGATTGGCCCCTAATGCATCTGCAAGGATCTTCATTTCGTCTGCGTTGTCTCTAGAAAATGCATCTACATTTGTAAGGACTTTGATAATTAGCAATGTTTTATCCTTTTTTCCTACTATGTCGAAACATATGCTACGTAGAGCAAGTGCTGAAGATACATCGAAACCTGCCTTGGCAAGAATGGCTCGGGTGGTATTGATGAGTTCCTCTCTGCTCATAGAATATACAGTGGTTGTTCTTCTATAAAAAGTATTTACTTAAAAATAAGGATTGGAGGTTGCCGGGATTTTATTCCCGGCATTGTGGTCATTCGATATCGATCTTCTTTTTCATGTCCTTTGTACCAGCAATCTCAAAGATCACTTCCAGGATCCCGTTGTTGTATGTGGCACGTGCGGTCTCGGACCGGATTTCACATGGCAGTGCGAGAACCTTGGTGAATGTTCTTCTTGCAGTTTGTGCTTGGACAGAAAGTGAATCCTCTGTGCATTCAAGCACAATGTCTTGTTTTTGAACACCAGGTATTTCGAGAGTGACCCTAACGATATCGTTCTCGACGGTAATATCACTGAAAGGTTCAATGGTATTGGCCTCAAGACTGTACTCTTCTTTCGCGTTACCAAATTCGTGGAAATGTGGTACTCCATCAGGTCCCTGATACATCGTGTAACCATAGGTCTTGAAATCAAGATCGTGGAAGTTATTCATCTCAGAGAATATGCTTTCAATCCTTTGGTTGAGGAGTTTGAAATCTTCTCCGAAGATGTCGTTCCAAATGTCGTCATTTTTCATATTTATCACCTGTCATCCTTTATTTTTGATTAATTTTTGTTCTTGTTACCGTATTCTCTCAGTTCTTTTGCTATCTTAGGCCCGAATTTCTGTACAGCGTTTTCTAGATCGATCATATCTACCTTTGTAGCATTGATCTCATCCTGAGTGGGGATCCTGCCATCTTTTACCAGGCGTCTGACCGCTGTCATGACTGCCTCGTTGCAGATCGCAGCGATGTCAGCTCCGGTACAGCCTTCGGTGGCATCTGCGAGTTTTGACAGATCTACATCTTTAGCCAGAGGTTTTCCGGCAGTATGTATCTTGAATATGGTCTGTCTTGATTCTTTGTCCGGTGGACCGATGTATATGCTCTTGTCAAATCTTCCAGGCCTTAGCAATGCTGGGTCTATGATATCAGGTCTGTTTGTCGCTGCAATGACGACCACATTGTTCATTGCTTCAAGCCCGTCCATTTCTGTAAGCATTTGTGATATCACTCTTTCTGTGACATTGTTATTATCGTCCCCACTTCTTGTAGGTGCGATCGAATCTATTTCGTCCATGAAGATCACGCATGGTGAAGCCTGTCTTGCTTTCCTGAAGGTTTCTCTGACTGCTTTTTCCGATTCTCCAACCCATTTGTTGAGGAATTCTGGACCTTTGACGGATATGAAGTTAGCTTCCGATTCTGTAGCAACCGCCTTTGCCAACATCGTCTTTCCTGTTCCGGGGGGTCCGTAAAGCAATATGCCCTTTGGAGGTTTGGCGTCCATATGTTCGAAGACCTTCGCGTATTTCAGTGGCCACTCAACAGCTTCCCTGAGTTCTTGTTTGGCGGATTCCAGCGCACCGATATCATCCCACTTGACGTTGGGTTTCTCTATCAAGACCTCTCTCATGGCTGAAGGTTGGAGGTCCTTTATCGCGGACATGAAATCGTCCTTCGTGACGCTTATCTGATTAAGGACATCTATTGGGATCTCCTCGGTCTCTAGATTGACGCTAGGAAGTACGCGCCTTAGTGCCGCCATCGCAGCTTCTTTGCACAGGGCGGACAGATCCGCACCCACATATCCGTGCGTTCTGTCGGCTAACCTTCCCAAATCCACATCGCTTGTCAGTGGCATTCCTTTTGTGTGTATCTGAAGGATCTCAAGGCGTCCGTTCCTGTCAGGTATTCCGATCTCGATCTCACGATCGAATCTTCCAGGTCTTCTCAATGCTTCGTCTAGAGAGTTAGGTCTGTTTGTTGCCCCTATTACGACAACCTTTCCTCTCGAGTTCAATCCGTCCATCAATGATAGTAGTTGAGCAACGATGCGTCTTTCTTCTTCACCGGTGACCTCGTCACGTTTCGGTGCGATCGAATCTATCTCATCGATGAAGATTATACTCGGTGCGTTTTCTTCTGCTTCCTTGAATATCTCTCTGAGTTTACCTTCGGATTCTCCGTAGAATTTACTCATGATCTCGGGTCCACCGATGGAAATGAAATTACTGCTGGTCTCTCCGGCAACAGCTTTTGCCAGCATCGTCTTTCCTGTTCCAGGTGGCCCATGCAATAAGACTCCTTTAGGAGCTTCAACGCCAAGCCTCTTGAAGAGCTCTGGGTGCTTAAGAGGCAGTTCTATCATTTCTCTGATTTTACCGACCTCATTACCAAGTCCGCCTAGATCATCATAGGATACCTTGGGGACCTCCATATTGGAAGCCTTCACAGGTTTCTCTGATACTTTCACTTCAGTGTTGGTATTCATGATGACGGCCTCTGCCGAGGGGGCGAAAGAGGTCACTATCAATTCGATCTTGTTGCCCATGACGTTAAGTGTCAAAACGTCACCTTTCGTGAAAACACGGCCTTCCATGACCTGTGCTAGATATTCTTCCCCACCCTGGAGTCTGAGTTCTTCAATCGGTGAGAAGGTTATCTTTTCAGCATTTTTTGCTACTATTTTCTTTACGTTCACTCTTTCATCAATGGATGTACCTGCATTGCGTCTTGTCGAACCGTCTATCCTTATGACCCCACGATTCGCATCTTCTGGTCCTCCCCTGAGTACCTTTGCTACTGTTTTTTTGTTGCCGTCTATCTGGATTATATCTCCGACCTTTATATCCAGTATATCCATTAGTTCGGGGTCTAGACGGCAGATTCCCTTTCCGGTTTCTCCGGGTTTTAGTTCTGCGACTTTAATCGCTTTGTTGTTTGTCATTGATATCACCTTGTTTCATCTAATATTTTCAATAGGTCGTTCATCATCTTGTCAACGAATGTCGCATTTACGCCCATCTCTTCAGATATTGACGACGTATCCATGTCTGGGTTGTTCAGTAATTCATAAAGCAGATTTCTGTGATCATAGTCTATAACACGGTCGTCTATGCCTTCAAGGAAGGTTTTGATGAGGTTGTTACGCTTTCCGATCATTTCCGATCTCAGTCTATTGATCTCTTCCAGTTGTTTGTCTATCTCAGATATTTTCTCCCTTGTTTCTTGGAATTCTTTTGTATTTTCTATTGCTTTTTCTATTTTCAATCCTATATCGGTTTGATTAAGTTCCACCATCCGTGTTTCAAACATCCCGTCACGCATGTCGATCACGATCGTAAATTCTCTGCTGGGGCGGTAGAATATCCGGTCGGGTCCGATGTTGCTACTTTCCTTGTAGCTTACCACCAATCCGTTACGTTCCATTATTTCGAGATTTTTAACTACGGCTTGTTGGCTTATTCCCAATTCCTTTGAAAGTTGTAAAGGGTAGTGGGGTTCACGCACTATGGCTTGTAGTATGCGCCTTCTTGTGGGGTTCTCCACTATTGACAAGACTTGATCGAGGTTATTCATGGTTTCACTTGTTCTTTAAGTTTACAACTAGTAGTTGTATAGTGATTTTTGAGTATAAATAGCTTTCTTTTTTGCATTATAATGTATATTATTAGTCATTGATGTATAAAAAGATAAATAGATAATTGTTGTTAAGTGATTTATGGCAATACCAAAAGATGCAAGAATAAATCTGTCGCCAGAGGACATCCCCAAGCGCTGGTATAATATGGCGGCAGATCTGCAAGGACTAAAACCTCCAATGAATCCAGGTACGGGAGAACCTGCGAAGCCTGAAGATTTCGAGCCGATATTCTGTAAAGAGATAATAAGGCAGGAAGGCTCGACCGAGAGGCACATCGCAATCCCAGAAGAGGTCAGGGACAATCTTATCTATCTTAATAGGCCGGCGCCACTTCAAAGGGCATACAGGCTTGAAAAGCATCTTAAGACCCCAGCAAAGATCTATTTTAAAAGAGAGGATATGAGCCCTCTAGGCAGCCATAAAGGTAACACGGCTATCGCACAAGCGTACTATAATGCAGAGGCCGGCATTCACACCTTGACAACAGAGACAGGCGCGGGGCAGTGGGGTACCGCTCTCGCAATGGTTTCCAATTTATTTGACATTAAGACCACTGTGTTCATGGTAAAGGGCAGTTACATCGCCAAGCCGCTAAGGAAAACTATAATCAATACGTATGGTGCCAAGATCTATGCTTCACCGAGTACACAAACAGAATTTGGAAGAAAAATTCTGAAGGAGCATCCAGAAACATCAGGGTCCCTCGGAATAGCAATTTCTGAAGCATGTGAGGTCGCAGCCAAAGATGAACATACTTGCTATTCATTGGGCAGTGTTCTCAATCACGTGATGCTCCATCAGACTGTCATAGGTCAAGAAACAATAGAACAGATGAAGATCGGAGAGATCGATCCAGATTATGTGATAGCTTGTGCGGGCGGAGGTTCTAATTTCGCAGGTATGACCTTCCCGATGCTCGGTGAGAAGATCAAAGGAAAAGATTTCAAAGACACGGAGTTCATAGCAGTAGAACCTAAAGCCGCGCCATCACTCACAGAGGGGGTGTTCAAATATGACTTCGGTGACACAGCAGGATTCACACCATTGTTGATGATGTACACTCTTGGAAGTGATTTCATTCCGTCATCCATCCACGCAGGTGGGCTGAGGTATCATGGGATGTCTCCGTTGGTATCAGCAGCATACGATCAAAAAATGATAAAGGCCGTGTCATATGATCAGGTCGATACATTTGAGGCAGGAGTGATGATGGCCAGGACGGAAGGGATAATACCTGCTCCAGAATCGTGTCATGCACTCAAAGCGGCCATCGATGTGGCTTTGGATTGCAAAAAGAAGAATGAGGAAAAGACAATTGTCTTTTGTTTATCAGGGCATGGTCTCTTGGATCTGTATGGCTACGAACAGTATTTGGAAGGTACACTGGCTTCTTCACAGCGCTAAACATTTTTTGGGAGTTACTTTCTTTCAGGTTCCATTACGAACCTGTAAGATTGCATTCCCTTTTCTTTTTTTATATTTATGATGCTGGCAGGCACATATTTAGTTCCAGTTTTTTGGAATATCATCTCTGAGATCTCTCCAATGTAGAATTGAAGGAGTGCATAGCAACCAATATTGGTAAAAAGTGTGCATTCAAGTGTCAGCGTGAGTGGGATGTAGGATTCCAAAGTTAATGTGCTGTACATTCCGTTTTCTTCCTCGCAGAGTTTCATGATCATTTTATCGGCATTTGTATCGTTGGACCGTTTTAGCATTATGTGTGCATAGGACCTTCCCATGCAATTTTGAATGTTACACGTATCGATCGATGCGGCATCCAGTACCATAATAAGATATTGGAAAACGTATCTGTAATACAATTCGGGAAACTCTGCGGCCTTTTCGAGCATATTTTTTACATGTTCAAGATTGATAGGCAAATCGTTTTTTTTGGACATGACCTTTAAGCCGCAATTGGTATAGGTATTGGAGCCTGGAGAATTTCTGTCGGTATGAACAATTTTTAAGTTTTCCAATTTGGTTAGATTGGAAAAAATTGTTGATTGGGACCCTCCAAGTTTCTCATTAAGTCCTTTTAGAGTATCTGGCTCAGCCTCCAATCTATCTATTATCTCGATCTGTGACAGATTATCTATCATTCTTGGATATCCGTCTCCATCCATAATTATGCAAAAATTGTCTTCACCACGATTCTTTTTGATTTTGATGAATTCATAGTCCGTATATGGATCTATACGGGTCCGTTTGTTTCTATTATCGGGTTCGATTTTAAAAAGTAAAGAATAGTGGTCATCCATCATTTTTGATTCTGTTATTACGTGTGATACACCAGTGCAATGTTCAATGGCAGAGCATACCAGTCCGATTGATGATCTGAATACGATACTGGGGTCGCTTGGTAGATTAAAATCGAATTGCATCTTTATCTTTATAGGGGAATTAGATTGTAGGGATATTTTGGGTCCGTTTGATATAATGAAATAATCTTTAAGATACTCGATAACTTGGTCGATCGTTTGATTTTTGAATTTATCTTTCATAGCATTTCCAATTAGTAACCCAGCTTTCTCCATAAGAGGGCCCAGATTTAGACCCATTGTCATAGCACCTGAATTGACAAAACCTACGAGATATTTGTAAAATAAGGGGTTGTTGGTTGGTGTATTTACGAGCATTTTTTCCATGACTTCTTGGAATTCAGGATGTGGTTCCATCGAAGCGATCATTTTGATGGAGATGTTGGTGTAATAGATCTTTCTCCGGTCATTTTCATCTTCATATGTTCCAATTAGTTTTTTTTCTTCAAGTTTATTTGTGTTAAACAGTACCGTTGACATTGGTAATTTTAGTTTTCTTGAGATCTCAGCCAGAGTAAGGTCACTTTTATCAATAATATCCATTATACTCATGCCTATTTCGTTATTAACACATTTCATTTCGTTTTTTGTGTAAAAGATTCCAAATGATCTGCCTTTGTCCTCGGTTGACATGCGGATAAACATACGCGATGCAAAACATTTAAATTCTTTCAATAAGGCGTTATTGTTTTCATAGTGCGTGTTGCTTTGAGTTAATCAATCTTAAATTATCTTATTTTCTATTTCTTAGCAGAATAACTCATAAATAGTGACTTACAGTAACATTGGTGATGTCCGGGGAATTGATAGATGATATGGTGGTCGTGGAAGATCAAAAAGAGGGGTGTCAACTTTTCAATAAAGGCAATTTTGGTTATCCAAGGCGCGGAGGAGGTTCAGAATTGGACCTTGTAGAGGCGACATTTTTGACTGAATGCAAAAGACTCGATGTAATCTATCAAGGAAGGACACTCAATTTCGAAGAGATGTTTGATTATGCATCATCATTGAGTGATGGTTTTGATATTAGATATCTTGTGTACAGGGACATAAGGCAACGTGGTTTTGTTGTGAAGATGGAAACTGGGGCATTTGATTTTTCAGTTTTTCCAAGAGGCACCACAATGAGCAATGCACGTCCGATATACCTTGTGCGTGCAACATCTGAACGTACAGCACTGGATATAACGAAATTCGCATCTGAGATAACACAATCTGAGAATAAAGGTAAGCAACTTTTGTATGGCGTTGTTGATGAAGAGGGCGACATAACTTATTACATTATGTCGACAAAGGACCCTACGGGTAAGGTTTTTGAGGAATTGTCGATCGCGGTCGAAGGAACGCTCATACGCGACCGGGTATTCGTTTTCAACCCAGAACATGCTGAAGCCCTTCGAAAAGGAGGATTTTATGGTAAACTGTTGGAAGGAATGCTTCAATTATCTTTGATAGAAAGTTGTTATCTTTCATCCGAGGGATTGTTGAAGATATCTTCTGTTAGTGGTGATCGTATCTCACAAGAAGAGTTGATGGAATTTGGAAGGAATGCACAGGATGAATTCGATCTGCGCATGAGGGCATTTTCTTCGCTTCGTAAAAGGGGACTTGTTGTAAAGACCGGATTCAAATATGGTACGCATTTTAGAGTTTATGAGCAGTCTCCGGATGATTGTCATGCAAGATATCTAGTGCATGCCGTGCCGGCATCAAAGGTGACGATGTGGCCAGAGATTTCAAGGACCGTTAGATTATCGGGCGGGGTAAAGAAGGAGATATTGTTCTGTCGTGTGAGTGACAAGATCGAGTATCTGGAATTCAAGTGGTTCAGACCGTAAAAAATTTAAATGGTTTGAAAAGGGTTTGTATCAAAGCTGTATCTCAATTCCGAGTTTTTCGGTGAGTTCTTTGTATCTGTTCCTTATGGTAACTTCTGTTACGCCTGCAACATCTGCGACCTCTCTTTGAGTTCTGCGTTCATTGCAGAGTATGGATGAGATGTAGATCGCTGCTGCTGCAACACCGGTCGGTCCACGACCAGATGTGAGCTCTTTTTCAGAGGCATCTTTTAAGATCTCTGCGGCTTTGCTTTGTACTTCTCCGCTGAGTTTCAGCTCAGAGCAGAATCTCTGGACATAATCCTGAGGTTTTGTTGGCATAAGTTTCAGTTTTAGTTCGCGAGTCATGAAACGGTATGTACGACCGATCTCTTTCCTACCTACGCGACTTGACCCTGCAACTTCGTCAAGTGTTCTTGGTACACCGCATTGTCTGCAAGCAGCATAAAGCGAGGCAGCAACCACACCTTCGATAGATCTTCCTCTGATGAGGTTCTTGTTGACGGCCTTTCTATAGATCATAGCTGCCGTTTCCCTTACATTCCTTGGCAGCCCCATGGCTGAGGCCATTCTGTCCAATTCAGATAAGGCAAATGCAAGGTTTCTTTCAGTTGCATTCGAAACACGGATCCTTCTTTGCCATTTTCTAAGTCTGTATAGCTGAGCTCTGTTTCTTGTGGGTATGCTTTTTCCGTAGCTGTCCTTGTTTTTCCAAGAAATCTCAGTAGACAATCCTTTGTCGTGGATGGTGTAGGTCATTGGGGCACCGGTACGTGCCCTTTTTTCGCCCTGCTCAACGTCAAAGGCCCTCCATTCCGGACCCTGGTCAATGAATTGATCATCAATCACAAGTCCACAGTCCTCGCACAGGAGTTCTCCTCTCTCGTAGTCACGTATGAGGTGGTGGCTCCCGCACTCAGGACAGACTTCAATCTCCTCTGTTCCTTCTTTTGCCTTTACCATGTTGAGTTCCCTTCGTGAAGTATAGTGATTTGTTCTTCAGTCCCGAAGTGATAGTTTTGTCGTCGACGGCAACTGTTACATAAGGCTCGTCAACGGGACCGAAAATGCGTTTTACAATTCCCACCTTTTTTTCTTTTTGGTCGAATACTGGGTTGCCTATTTCTGGAAGTGTCTGGCTTCTGATTATCGCTTTGCCGTCAGCGGTCACCTCTTCAACAATTCCTAACAATTCCATTTTCGATCCTCAAAACAACGGTGTGACTTATATACCACCTTAGTATGATGTATTATTTAAGTATTTTGGATATATTTAAAAATATTCAAGGGAAAGTATATCATACTTATCGCTTTTAATTGGAAATTCAAACTGATTATGGTCATTACATCCAACTATGAAATAACGAATGTTCAAAATTAGTTTTTCAATATAGTTTTAGTTTGTTTTTCGGTGATGTACACGACTCCACAGTGTCGACGTAATAGAGGGCATTCAGGGTGTTCACACCCAAGGTTTAATAATAATCTAATCTATCACTTGGCAGTTATCATTCAGTTAGAATGTTATAAAAACGGAGGCAAAAAAATGGATATTTGGAGTTTCCTCACGCTCATCATCTTTGTATTCGGTATAGTTATGATGATCGCGGGTATCTTCTCGGCCTACTTCGGAGCGGGGAAGAACAGGATGTATGGCGGAATAATCTTCGCCGTTGGTCTTATTGTTAGCTTCGTATGGGCGTATTTGACATTATGGAGCGGTATTTCACCGTTCAATGATGTGGATGTTTGGACAGTTATGTATGATGCAGTGGTCAATCTTATTGGAATCTTGATCGGTGCACTGATAGCGGTCGGCATTTTCTTAGTCGTTGTACTCAAGAGCTAAAAACAACGGGGGCAACCCCCAAACCCTATTTAATTAATTTTTTTAGACGTTGGTTATTTATTCTCCAATACTGTCGCCGTTTCTGATGCCAAAGGTTTCAATCATAATGGGTAGCAAGAGTGATTTCCCGGTCGCGGAAAAAGCACTTGCTGTTTTGAAGATGTTCGATGTGAGTTACGAGATAGCTGTTGCCTCTGCACACAGAACACCCAAGAGGGTGGAAGAACTGGTCACGTGCAGTGACGCTAGTGTCTTCATCACGATTGCAGGACTATCAGCGGCGCTTCCGGGTGTAGTTGCATCTCATACAGTTAAGCCAGTCATTGGTGTTCCAGTAAGTGGAACGTTGAATCTCGATTCGATATTGTCCATTGTACAAATGCCGCCAGGTATCCCCGTTGCTGCCGTTGGGTTGGATCGTGGCGATAATGCCGCAATTCTCGCTATCGAGATCTTAAGCATATCGGACGCCGATCTCAAAAAAGCTCTGTTGAGTTACAGAAAAGAACAAGCAGATAAGGTTTTGGCAGATTCTGACAAGGTGATTTCAGATGTTCGGTGTTGAGGATTTTGTTAATGAAGCTGTCGAGGACATAAGGTCCAAAGTCAAGGGGAAAGCAATAATAGCATGCTCCGGCGGAGTGGACAGCATGGTTGCGGCAGCGCTCACCAGTAAAGCGATCGGTGACAGGCTTCTCGCGGTGTATGTGGATAATGGCCTCATGAGGAAAGGCGAAACCGATGAGGTTCGTGCTATGATGGAAGATATGGGCATGAATTATACGGTCGCAGATGCAGGGGAGCAATTTCTTTCTGCGTTAAAAGGCATTACAGATCCTGAGCAAAAGAGAAAGATAATCGGTGAGAAATTCATAAGGGTGTTCGAGGTTGAAGCCAAGTCATTCGGTGCTGAATTCTTAGTTCAAGGTACAATTGCACCAGATTGGATAGAATCGGGTGATGGTGTAAGGGATACAATAAAATCGCATCATAATGTCGGGGGGCTTCCCAAAGACATGGGTATGAAACTAGTGGAGCCTTTGAGGGACCTTTATAAGGATGAGGTAAGGGATGTTGCAAGATTCCTAGGTGTAAAAGCATCCGAGAGACAACCGTTCCCAGGACCTGCGTTGGCCGTTAGATGCCTAGGTGAGGTTACACAGGAAAATGTCGAGATCGTTCGTGAGGCATGTTTCATTGTTGAGGACGAGATAAGGAAAGCGGCAGAGGCAGGCAAGATGTCTTTACCTTGGCAATATTTTGCAGTATTGTTACCTACGAGGTCTGTTGGAGTGCAGGGTGACAGAAGAGCATATGGGAAGACGATAGCTATTCGTGCTGTTACGTCAATCGATGGAATGACTGCGACATATGCTAGGATCCCACTGGACATTTTAGATGTGATGGCTACACGTATCACCAATGAAATGAAGAGCCAGGTCAATCGTGTTGTTTACGACATCACCAATAAGCCCCCGTCGACCATTGAATGGGAATGAATACATAAGCCGGGTTATCCCGGCAGATTTTAATTTATTTCTCGTCGTTATTAATATCGTAGACTAATGGTAAATGCCGATCTTTGAATGGAGATTTGGTGGGTTTAGATCTCTGATCATTCACATCATCTTTATATTTTCGATATTTATCTTCATACAATGAAGGTATACATCGTTGATAATGGGGGTCAGTGGACTCATCGTGAGTGGCGGGTCTTAAAATACCTGAAAGTGGAGACCAAGATCGTTCCGAATACAACGCCATTTGATGATTTAAAAGACATTGACGGTCTTGTTCTTTCTGGAGGATCCCCCAGTGTAGCTACTGATGCGGATCTTATGGGTAATAACGGCGTTTATCTCGATAGGGCCAAATATCCGATTATGGGCATATGTGCTGGGATGCAATTCTTGTCTGAACATTTTGGTGGAACACTGGGCCCAAGTAAGATACCGGAGTTCGGTCATGTAAGTCTGAAAGTGGTTTCACATTACGATCTTTTCAAAGGACTTCCAGACGAATTCAACGTTTGGGCGTCGCATAACGATGAAGTAAAAACAATTCCTGAAGGATTTGAAGTAACCGCCACATCCTCATCATGTCCTGTGGAAGGAATGCGCTGTCTCTCTCGGCCTATTTATGGAGTACAATTCCATCCAGAAGTTGAGAATACTGAGAACGGTCCGCAGATATTCCAGAATTTTTTGAATATAATAGAGGACCACAATTATTGAAATAACGAGGGTGCATGATTGCACCACTCGTTATTAAAAATCATTCATCTAGACTGGCTAATAATTTCGAGTTGGCTCATTATGTTATAGATGAGCGTTCTGCCGTGCATCGGTATGTTGGGATCATTTGCCAGATCGTCGAGGATCGTAATGGCCCCCGTGGCACGGACATCAATGGGGTCCTTTCCCGAGAGCTTAGCTTTAGCATCGGTCGCCCCTTTTCTTATATTCCTGGGAACGGAGGTGTCCTCCGCAAGCATATCCAATGCATCAACAACTGGTTTGATCTTGTCTACCATAATAATCACTTTAGATTGATTCGAATTCTTCCTGGAGATCGCTGATTAATTGTTCTAGTACCTCTTCGAAGTTAGGGGATTTGTATTCTCTCACGCCACCAAGATCGCTCTGAATCCTTGCGACAATGTCATTGTTCTCCTTGACCAATTCAACGTTGCACAAAATTTCTTCCATAATCAACACCCCGTGCAAATTATGAGTTCCGAATTGGTATCATGTATATAATAATGTCTATGGGTGTTTTTGCACAACAATTAATATCCATATATGACCTACAGAGCGCGATGAGTTTGCTGGACGATGATATTCGTAGATATTCCGTATATTATGGCATTATTTTTGCGATAGCCTCGGCAGTATTCATCATCATAGTTTGGGCAACAGGAGTCCCTTCTGATGTCAAAGATTGTTATTTCGTCTATGCAGATGCAATGATGAACGGGGTTATGCCTTATACTCCCGGAACGGGCCTTTCATGGGAATATCCGCCATTTTCTTATGTTTTCATGTTCATACCTAGAATATTTGCATCTACGGCAACCGGTTATGAAATCGGGTTTGTTATTGAAGTTATTATCTTCTTCGTTTTGGGGTTGTTAGTTACCGGAAAAATCGCGATCAAACTAAGGCAAGGCCCCTATTTGCCGATGCTTGTGTATTCTATTCTCATGCTGGTGATGTTCGAGTTTCTTACAGATAGATTCGATATATTCACAGCTGTAATGACTCTTTTTTCTGTGTATTTGTTCTTCTTCACAGACAAAAAATGGTTGGCATTTGTCATTTTGACGATAGCTGCTGCGACTAAACTTTATCCCGCACTATTAATTCCGCTTTTCATAATACTTCTTGGTGCAGATCGTAAATGGAAAGATGTCGCAATAGGTGGGGCCGCGGTATCGATCACTACATTGTTGATAATGATCCCTTTCATATTGACAGGGGTAGAATATATGATGTTTTTACAATATCACACTGATCGTCCTTTAGAAGTGGAGAGTGTAGCTTCGTCAATAATCATGATAGCATCTATGCTGGGGTTAACTCAGTCATATGTTGGTTTTGATTTTGGTTCAGACAATCTATATGGTCCCTGGGCAGATGCTATAGGGCCATACATGACCTGGATATTTGTAATAGTGGTAATTATTTTGTATTTTGTATTTGCTAGTTATGCAGTAAGAGCAAAACGTCAAAAGATAGATATTAAATTACAGCTCGTTTCTGTTTTTGGATTTATGATAATATTGTCCTTTTTCCTTTTTGGTAAGGTAATATCTGGACAATATCCAATATGGTTAATCCCATTTGCCCTTCTCATAGTTATGGTATTTTCTAATGAGAATACTATGAAATCAAAACTTTTCCTTTGTTTTCTGGCATCAGAAGCATTTACGCAGCTCAACTTCGCGGTTAATTATGGGTTGAGAGACAAAGGCGAGGATTTTTCAGATATTGGGATAATTATTCTTTTCATTAGGAATATTTTGCTGATATTGTGTTTCTTGTTAGCGTTGTATGTCCTAAGGCGTAACATAGGGCCGATAAAGGGTGTTTTGAATGAAAAAATTTCAAGTAACATATAATTTGGACCGTAACCTTTATAATAACAATCCATTTTAGGGACAGTATTCAGTTGTTGCCGTCCAGTGGTAACGAAAGAGTGAAAAAGTATTCCGCATATCATTGCTGGATACTAAAGGAAGGAGAAAGATGAACGCAAGCAACAAGGCAGAAGAGTTCCAGGGTACCATTGAGTCCAAAGTAAGCGGCCTTGGCAAGGGAAAGTACGGAAGAATCCTAAAGATGGCCCGCACCCCCACCAAGGAAGAGTACAAGAAGACGTGCTACATAGCAGCGATCGGTATGTTGATTCTTGGGGCGGCAGGGTTTGCGATCTTCTGGATTATGACATACCTTCCAGATTACTTCTAAATGGGGCGCGATGAAACATGTCAGACAATGTAATGAGATCCCCGATTATGACCGGGGAGGACGGTCAGAAAGATGTTCGTGCCGGGGGAACGGTTTTTTGGAAATTCCAACTAAGCACGGATTCATCAGAGGCACTCCTTGATTTCGATATCATAACAGGGCCTGATTCAGATAGTGCTCCCGAGTGGAATGTTACACTCTATGATTCCACAAACGAGGAATTGTGGAGTAATTATCGTAGTAAGAGGGAGGCCGACATAGGTCTTCCAGGGAACAAGGCCAAGATGTTAAAACTCGAGGTCATATGTCCCAAAGGTGCAAGGTACGGGGACAGGGTCGAAGTTGCGATCAGATGTGGTTCTTCGTCCCTTGTCTTTAAGGCCGTGGCTAAACAATCAATCATGGTACTTAAGACCCAAATCGATCAGGAGAAAAGTGTAGCAGACAGTCTCGTGTCCAAAGCGAATATTGGAGAGAAAGACATATACGCTATCTTTGCTCCTGCCGGTTTGAGAGGATACATTTTCGTAGAGGGAATGAATACCGACCGTCTTCGTGAGAAGACAAGGGACATCAAGAAAGCACGTTCCTTCGTCGACGGAGAGACAAGTCTCGAAGAGATCAGTCACTACTTGGTGCCTGTTTCCGCCGTCGTTGGAATTGTTGAAGGAGACCTTGTTGAATTGGTCAGCGGACCGTTCAAGGGAGAGATCGCGAGAGTACAGCAGATCGATCAGAGCAAAGAGGAGATCACAGTTGAACTCGTCGAAGCTATGGTTCCGATCCCGGTTACCGTCAAGGGTGACAGTGTAAGAGTAATTGAAAAGGAGAAATGAACAATGGTAGATACTGTTGAGGCATTGGTAGATGGAGGCAGGGCCTCCGCAGGTCCACCCCTCGGTCCGGCACTCGGACCTAAAGGAGTGAACATCGGTCAGGTTATTGCAAAAATAAATGAGAAGACGAAAGCCTTCGAAGGAATGAAAGTTCCTGTAAAGATCCTGATTAATGGCGACAAGACATTTGAGATAAAGGTAGGAACGCCTCCCATGTCGGCTCTTGTAAAGTCTGAGCTCGGACTCCAGAGTGGGTCCAGCAATGCAAAGACAACAAAAGTCGCAAACATGACATTGGAGCAGGCGATCAAGATCGCTAACATGAAGCAAGATAACCTTTTGGGGGCTACCCTAGGGGCTCGTGTTTGCGAGGTCGCTGGAAACTGTGTCTCTGTCGGAGTTACCATCGATGGAAAGGACCCTAAAGTCTTCCAAAAAGATGTCAAGGCCGGCGTATACGACGCAAAACTGTCTAAATAAACATTCAGCGAGGGGGTTACCCCCTCATTCACTGAAACACATGGGGTCTTCGCAAATCCCATTTTTATTTTTTTCCCTTTATGATTTCATTAGTTCTATCCCGGCGTAGATATTTTCCATTATATCCAGGTGTAGTCAATTTGTCCCATTTTTTCCCTGCAGCCTTCATGAAATCGTCAAGATCCATAGAGTCAACAATGTCGTTTATAGTATGATACCTTAGTATTATCCAGGCAATGATCTCTAAGACCACCGCACCAATAAAGTCACTTACAATAAGGTCCTTTAAGGTGTCTAGGACAGAATAAGACATGAAAGCATTTCCAAAAATATTGTCAATGACCCATTCTTGTATTTCCCAAACATTACCAAAACCCCAGGCCATCAAGAAGGTGAGTATCAGTATGGTCTTGGTAGAACCAAGGGAAATGCGAGTAGTGTAATTGGAAATGATCAGTAGCGCTACAAATATGATTAGACCGACCACCAATGAAGAATATGAATGCGCTATGATGTCCCAGTATTCAAAAGATTGATAGAAACCGAAGAATAAGGAAGCCGAGTGAAGCATCGGTACAGTTGTTATCATTATCATAAACCAATAAGGGGAATGGAACTTTCTCATAACACGTAAAAGAGGCAATATTGTTACAATGATCGCAGAAACAATCTCTGTCATCATAACATATGATCCGGAGAAGTACGCAGGAGAATATTCATAGCGGGCAAGTATGGCCAGCGTTACAAATATAAACGGAAACAGGATAAGACAAAAAATATCAATTTTTCTTTCTATGGGAGTATAGTGACTCATAGGTCATTCTCCATTACTGTTTCGGCGGTAATAAGTTTGATTTTTTTGTTTATCATTATGTAATTTGCTATTAATACTATTAATAAACACATCATCAAAATAGTAAAAGATTGGGCATTCAAGTAATAGTTCATGGTCATTAATTTTTCTGATGTTTGGTTCGAGGTGTCGATTCTGAGTAGGAAGAATACTGCATATACAATATTTACACAAAGCGTAGAGAAAATGGTAAACACGGAAAATAGCAGCCGGTCCAAATTCACACCGTTGTAACCTATCAATATGATTATGATCCCCATTCCAGCTATCACAAAGGAAGGTGCGGACAGTATGAAATCTATCCAATCTAAATCAGTATAATGCATATGTCCCAAGAATATTCCAGACGCATCTATCAATAGTCCTGCACACATCAACCAGCACAGCCAAGTTTTAATGCCTTGGCGATTTTTAGAGGATACTAGTACATAAATCATTATAAAGAGCGAAATAATGGCTGGAGCCAACAGGTTTTCTTTAAGAAAAACAATGCCTATTAAGAGTGAGAAGATGGTGATTAAAAATGTCGATTCATAGATAATTTTTCTTCTCATTCATTAATTGATGTTTGTTTTTGTTATATAGGTTTGTACCGGGGTAAGGTGTGGGCCGATAATTAACCATACTTAAACTTTATATACTACACCTATTTTATGAGTATTGCTTGTAGGAGAGTTCACATTGGACTCGTTTGCACTACGAGGAGGAATTGTATTGGCAGAAAAACCAACCGTAATAGCCGTGCAGAAGGCACTTCAGAGTGCAAAGAAGCGCAATTTTACAGAGACGGTTGAGTTGGCTATCAATCTCGTAGATGTTGATTTGTCCATTCCAAAGAACCGTATCCAGGAAGATATCATACTTCCTAACGGTCGCGGAAAACAGATCAGGGTCTGCGTGATTGGTGGTGGCGAATTAGCCTTGAAAGCCAAAGACGTTGCCGATCGTGTGATCACTCCCGAGGAATTGGGAGCGTTCGCAGATGACAAGAAACAGGCAAAGAAGATCGCGAATCAGACTGATTATTTCATCGCCGAGGCCCCTTTGATGGCCCAGGTCGGTAAAAGACTCGGTACGGTTTTAGGTCCTCGCGGAAAGATGCCAAAGCCCATACCGCCGGGAACAGATCCCGCTGCAATGGTTGATGGTCTCCGCAAGTCTGTTACCGTCAGAACGAAAGACAGGAAAACTTTCCACGTGCCCGTTGGAACAGTTGATATGGATGCAGAGAAGATTGCCGATAATATCGACATGATTTTGAAGCGTGTCGCACTCCGTTTGGAGAAAGGTGACGCTAATATTCAGTCTGCGTACGTAAAGACCTCTATGGGACCGTCAGAGAGGATCATGTAAGGAGGTCTAATATGGCACACGTCGCAGCTTGGAAGAAGGACATCGTCAATGAACTGGTTCAGGATATGTTGGAGAACCCTGTTGTCGCAATTGTCGATTTACACGGTATTCCAGGACAGCAGATTCAGTCTATGAGGGCTGGACTTCGTGCTCATGCTAAACTCAAGATGACCAAGAACAATCTTATGATCTTGGCAATCGATGAGGCTGCAAAGCAGAAGCCCGGAATTGAAGGACTGAAAGCAGCGGTCCATGGACAGTGCGCCATCGTTGCAACGGATATCGATCCGTTCAAGCTTTTCAAAAAGCTTAAGGCCACGATGACGCCAGCGCCGGCGAAACCTGGAGATATCGCACCACACGACATCACAGTTTTCAAAGGACCCACCCCGTTCGGACCCGGACCCATTATCGGTGAACTTCAGAAGTTAGGCCTTCCTGCAGCAATCGATGCAGGAAAGATAGCAATCAAAAAGGATACCACACTCGTGAAGGCCGGACAACCGGTCCCTGCGAATGTTGCAGCAATGCTTCCAAAGTTAGATATTCTTCCCATGATCGTTGGAATGGACCTCAGGGTCGCCTACGAGGATGGGGTAGTCTATGACAAAGATGTATTGAACATTCCCGATGATTACTACAAGACAATGTTCGCTACGGCCGTGTATAACGCTCGCGCGCTGGCAGTCGAGATCGCGTTCCCCACAAAGGAGACGATCACATTGCTCGTTGCAAAGGCGTTCAGGGAGACAATGGCTCTCTCGATAACGGCCGCGATACCGACCAAAGAGAACATAGAGATCCTTATTGCAAAGGCGGACGCACAGATGTTAGCATTAGCATCCGCGTCTGGTGTTCAGATAAAATAAAGGAGATGACATAAATGGAGTACATTTACAGCGCAATGGTGCTTTACTCTGCAGGCAAAGAGATCACAGAGCATTCAGTTACAGCAGTTCTTGCTGCAGCTGGTGTTAGTGTCGATGCAGCAAAGGTCAAAGCATTGATCGCTTCACTCGACGGCGTAAACATAAAAGAGGCCATCGCAAATGCCTCTGTCGCCGCCGCACCCGCAGCAGCCGCCGCACCCGCAGCAGCACATGCAGCCGCACCCGCAGCAGCAGAAGAGCCTGAGGAAGAAGCAGTCAGCGAGGAAGAAGCAGCAGCAGGTCTCAGCGCACTGTTCGGATGAACAGGGAGTTGGTTCAGACAACACAAACCTCTTACACAATACCTTTTTATTTTGAACACAATCTACGCTTGGTCTCAATGACATCAACAGAAAGGGTCGTAGTAAGGTTAACGCCAGATACCATAGCGGTTTTGGATACGTTAGTACAATCCGGGGAGTTTTCTAGTCTTTCCGATGTTATTATGGGTGCCATAAAGGATTTTATCAGCAAGAAGTTCACAGCAGAGGAGATAAGTAAGGTCCTGGAAGAACTTCCGAATAAGAAGATAATAGATCCTGAATCATTAATGGAATCCGGTACACCTACGGACATGGATGCAGCTGTGAGAGCGGCAGTTGGTAATTACGTTCGTAACAGGATGGACGGACAGAGGTGATATTATGACAGGTGTTGCCGTCATAGGATGTGGCGGTGGAGGATGTAATATCGTATCGGATCTTAGGTCCAGCTGCGAAATAATACCTGTTACGATAAATGTTGCCAAACGTGGTAATGATGTGACCATACCAATGGATCTGGGCGATATGACGGATTGCAGAGGGGATCCGATACTTGCTTGGACCTTGACAATGGATCATAAAAAGATGATCTTGGATACAATGGTCGGTAATTCGGCGATAATAACGGTTGCAGTATTGGGGGGCGGAGTGGGATCGGGTTCGATGTCAGTGGTCCTGGAATGTGCAAAAACACTTAAGTTAACATCTATAGCGATTGTTGGTATACCTTTTTCTGTAGAGGCCGGTAGACGTAAGGCTGCATTAGATCAACTTCAGGATGTGATAGGTGGTGCAGACCGTACCATAATATTCGATATGGACCGTACCATAGTTGCAGTTGGCGGGGATACAAACATACCTGCGATATTGAACAAGATCAATGTGCTCATGTGTGATGCTATTTGCAGGATCTCAAGTCTCCTCGATGGTCCTTTTTTTAGTTTGTTTTCGGAGAAGGCGTATACTGTGGCCTATGCTGATTCTGCAGATCCAGAAAAGGCAGCGATGACCGCAATAAGTAATGGTTACACTTCTACCGATCCTTCGCATGGCAAGATAATAATCGATACGGATTCAGAGTTTTGGCCACAGGATATCGATCTGATATCAAATGCGGTGTGTAACAAGACCGGAATTTTTCCTGAGGTGGTTTCACAGAATAAAGGTAAGGGACACGGTATGATGATGTTCATTCCCATTGCTTACCGTACTTTATGATCTTGGCGGCATCGCCGAAGACACCCATAATAGTATTGTACTCGTATTTTGTTGGAATCGAACGTCCCATCATTCTTCTAAACATGATCGCAGTCATTTCCCTTCTATTCTCTGGATAGTCGATGGCCTCCATGAGGTCCACGAAGAAGTCGAACATGAGCTCCTTTTCATTATGATCTGCCGGCTCTGCTTTTCGGTCAATAGACTGTGCTTGAAACATCTCATACATCACAAGTGTCGCAGCATGAGAAAGGTTTAGAATTGGATATTCATTGCTCGTAGGTACAGTTATCAAAAGGTCACATTTATTGAGTTCTTCCTGTAATAATCCAATATCCTCACGTCCAAAGATCAATGCTATTTTTTCTTTATAACCACGACATTGCTGGGCAAATTCCCTCGCAGGCACTGGTACACGAGTATAATTCTTATCGCCTTTTGTTATTATGCCGCTTGTTCCCACGGTAAGGAAGCAATCTTTTACAGCGTCATCAATAGAAGTTACAATTGTTGCATTATCTAGAAGGTCATTTCCGTGTTTTGCTCTACGGCGAGCATCATCACCAATTTCGCAGGATGGATTCACAAGATAAAGTTCGGTGATATCAAAATTAGACATCGATCTTGCGATAGCACCAATGTTTCCCTCGAATTTCGGACCTACCAATACAACGCGTATCTCAGGCATTGTCACGGTTCAGAACATAAATCTATATCAATTGTAGCCTTATGTGAGACCGTGAGCACTCCTATAGATCATCCAAGATACAAGTCTCTCATGGTAAGAGAACAATTGGCAGATATGGTGGATAAAGGTTTGGTGAATAAGACCGGATTAATATCTCACGGTAGAGGGGAAGCATTCGATTATTTGATGGGCGAGCACTCAATAGGACCTGCGATAGAAGCTGAAAAGGTCGCGGCTGCTTATTTATTGAGGGCAAAGAATCCAGTTGTTTGCGCTAATGGTAACGCTACGGTTCTAGATCCAAAGAATATCATTGCTTTGGTAGACGCGGTACCTGCTAAATTGGAGGTCAATATCTTTCATCGTTCAGAAGAAAGGATGGAGGCCCTGATAGGTTATTTGGAGTCTCAAGGTGCAAAGAATGTATACGGTCGTAATCCGAATTCGAGAATTCCAGGACTCACATCCGATCGTGCACTTTGTACTAAGGAAGGGATTTTTGAGTGCGATGTCATTGTAGTTCCCATCGAGGACGGGGACCGTGCAGAAGCGCTCGTAGCAATGGGGAAGGTAGTTATTTCTATCGATCTGAATCCGTTATCAAGGACGTCCAAGAAAGCAACAGTGTCTATATCGGATGAGATGACACGTGCGCTTGAGAATATAATCGGATTCGTGAATGAACTCAGAGGCAAGGATGAAGAGATCGCCGAAGTGATCTATAAGTTCTCTAATTTGGAAAATCGTAAAAGAACAGTTGAATGCATATGCGATTCATTGATGTCAGAATTTAATTAAGGGTGATTTTTTGGATGATTTATTGAGAAAGGGAAGCCTCAGGCTTCATTGGGCCAGTGAGCACATGCCTGTGATGAAAGAGATCAACAGGAGATTTGAGAAAGAACAGCCTTTGGCAGGTTTGAAAATTGGAATGGCTCTTCATACAGAAGCGAAAACAGGGATACTTGCCATTACACTTGCGAATGCAGGAGCCAAGATATGTCTTGCAAGTTGCAATCCTCTTTCCACCGACGATTCGGTTTCTTTGGCACTCAGGGAAGAGTACAATCTAGAAGTTTATGCAAAGAAAGGGGAGACGCAAAAGGAGTACTACAGCAATTTGAATCATGTTCTGGACATCAAGCCTGATTTTGTAATCGATGACGGAGCCGATCTCATAACGATGGCACACACCAGTCGCAGAGATGTTCTTTCCAATATCAAGGGTGGCAATGAGGAGACCACCACAGGCGTGGTCCGTCTTAGAGCCATGGCCAAAGACGGTAGGCTTGAATTTCCTGTACTTTCTGTCAATGATGCAAAGATGAAGTACCTCTTTGATAACAGATACGGGACGGGGCAATCCGCATTTGACGGATGGATGAATGCCACGAATCTGATCGTTGCGGGAAAGGCCTTGGTGGTAGCTGGTTACGGCTGGTGCGGAAAAGGTGTCGCGATGAGGGCCAAAGGCATGGGAGCGGACGTCATAGTATGTGAGATCGATGCAATAAAAGCAATCGAAGCCAAGATGGACGGGTTCCGTGTAATGAGGATGATGGATGCTGTAAAGGAAGCAGACATAATCATGACGGTCACCGGATGTAAGGACATTCTAAGATCAGAGCATTTTGCGGTCATGAAGGATGGTTGCGTTATGGGGAATGTAGGTCATTTCGACAACGAGATCAACAAGTCCGATCTAAAAGCCGCTTCAAAAAGTGATCTGCAGGTCCGTGATTTCATACAGGAGTATGAGATGAAAGATGGACGCAAGCTATATCTCATCGGAGAAGGGCGTCTTATGAACCTTGCTGCTGGGCAGGGGCACCCTGCTGAGATAATGGATACAAGTTTTGCCACACAAGCACTCGGAATAGAATATGTGGTGAATAATTATTCAAAAATGGAAAATAAGGTCTATGATGTTCCCGTTGAAATGGACTATGCGATTGCCAGGATCAAATTGAGATCCATGGGCGTACAAATCGATGAGATGTCAGAGGAGCAGGAAAAATACGTTTGTTGTTGGCAGGAAGGAACTTGATATGCGAATAGCGGTCATGACGGATAGTTATCTGCCTACAAGGGACGGGGTCGTAACGGCGGTCACTACCCTCAGAAAGACCCTAGAGGACCTTGGACACACAGTCTTCGTAATAGCTCCCGATCCAGGAGAAGAATATCGTGAAGATGGCGTGATATATTTCCGTGCGACCAAGTTTAAGAAATACCCAGAGTACTACCTTCCAATCTTTCCCTCGAACAAGAGAGAGATAATAGAATCTTTGAATGTAGATATAATCCACATTTATGGGGTGACATTCATGGCTTTAAAGGCCCTCATCGTGTCACACACGACACATGTTCCCACGGTCATGACATATGTCACCAATGTAGTGGATGCATTGGAATTTTATTCTCCTTTGCCATTACCGCTTCCGATGCAGAGTAGGCTTGCATGGATATACATTCGTAATGTATTGAAAAGACCCAGCTGCATCATTGCATTAACGCCTTCCACGGTTAAGGAATTCGAGGATAACGGTATCAGGACAAAGAGGACCGAGATAATACCCATTGGTATAGACATCAGACATTTCACAGAAGGTCTGGACGGTTCTGAGATAAGATGCAGATACGGTCTTGAGAACAGCCGTGTCGTTATACACGTTGGAAGGGTATCTTATGAGAAGAATATTCCTCAGGTAATAGATGCAATGAGGTTCATGCCAGAGGATGTAAAGCTTATGGTGGTCGGTAAAGGACCTGCATTGAACGATATAAAGAAGCATGTTGAGGAATTAAAGCTGTCCAATCGTGTGATATTTACTGGTTTTGTGTCTGATAAGGAGCTCCCATTGCATTATGCGGCCTCGGACATAGTGGTTTCCGCATCAAGGTTCGAGACACAGGGATTGACGATCGTAGAGGCGATGGCATGTGGCATACCAGCAGCATGTGCGTCCGGCAGAGCTTTTCTAGATGTCATCAAAGAGGGTTATAACGGGTATCTGTTCGATGATTCTGCAGAAGAATGTGCAAAAGCGATGACCGAGTGTCTGAATAACAAAGCTGAGTTGCAGGCAGGTATCCGTGAAACAGCTGTAAGATATTCTACGGATGTGGTCGGTAAGGACCTCGTCACATTATACGAAAGCGTCGTAAGCAATAGATCCGATTGAGTAATTTCTAATATTGCTGTCGACATATGAAGTGTCATGTCAGAGGGAAACGTGCCCTTCCTTTCTGTGTACGGGCACATCACAGTAGACCAGATAATATCTGTAAAAAAATTCCCAGGTCTCAATGAGACCGTGGATGTCATTGAGAAGAAGACAGTCCTTGGCGGTACTGGAACCAATATTGCTGTTACAGCAGCAAAGCTTGGTGTTCCTACAGCGATCTGTACGTTTGTGGGAGAAGATTTTCCTCCCAATTATGAAGGATTTATGAGAGGGTCCGGACTTATAATGGAAGATTTTGTGAAGGTAAGTGAATATGAGACCTCTCAGGCTATAATAATTAACAACGAGCAATTGGAACAGAAGGTGGTCTTCTATCAGGGGCCTATGGGAAGCGCAAGTAAGTTGGGGAAGATGCTTACAAGCACGGCCTCAAGATCAAAGTATGTTCATTTCTGCACAGGTGAGCCAGAATACTACATCTCAATAATGAAACAGCTCGAGGGTAAAGGCATCAGTATCGCATTGGATCCTGCACAGGAAGTTTACAAAATGTGGGATGGAGACAAGATAACAAGAGCACTCGATCACTGCGATTCTTTATTCTGCAACGATTTTGAAGCAAAGGTAATTGAGAATTATCTTGACATCGGGGACATTCTTTCCATAAACCTGCCGATAATTGTTCGTACCCTCGGAGAAAAGGGCAGTATCGCAAAGATCGACGGGAAGTTGTATGAGGTCCCAGTCATAAAAGCAAATAAGTTCGTTGATGCCACCGGTGCCGGTGACGCATACAGGGCCGGATTTTATGCAGGGCTTTATCACGGATACAGTGCGGTGGATTCTTTGGTCATCGCTTCTTCTGTGTCTTCGTTCGTTGTTGAAAAGGTAGGGGCGCTTACCAACACTCCAACATGGGACCAGGTAATTGAACGTGCGGAAAAATATATTTGAGTGTGAAAAATGCCTTTGATAGCGTTAACAGGAACACCAGGTACAGGAAAGACATCAGTGTCCAATGAGCTGAGGTCCAGAGGATACAAGGTAATTGACATCAATCAATATCTGCGTGAGCATTCTCTTTTTGGCAATAAGGACATTGCCAGAGACACATATGAGGTCGACATGGATAGGTTGAATGAATCATTGAAAGAGTATCTTGATACAGAAGAGTGCATCTTCATGGATAGCCATCTCTCCCATTGTCTTGATTGCCATGAGATAATAGTACTAAGATGCTCTCCTAAAGTACTTGCTGACAGGTTGAAGGCAAGAGGATACGGGGAGGACAAGGTCAGAGAAAATGTTCAGGCAGAAATATTGGATGTGATACTCTGCGAAGCGACTGACTCGGATATACCAGTTCATGAGCTGGATTGTACTTGTGGATGCGTTTCTGAGGTCGTTAACACAATCGTTGATATTATTAATGGCTTGGACGATGACCATATGCCCGGAAATGTAAACTGGTCCGAGGAGATGGACGAATGGTTTTAGACTCGAAGAGAAGTACTGTTGATTTTGCAATAACGCCTGTTGCGAAAAAGCTCATCAATGTGAATCCGAACACGATCTCATGGATCGGGCTCATTCTGGCATTCTTATCTGGTCTTTTACTGTACTACAGTTATCAATATCATTGGTTTTTGCTGTTGGGAGCGTTGCTGGTGATAGTATCTGGCTATTTCGATGCTCTTGATGGAAAGGTTGCCAAGCTGTCAGACAAGGCATCCAAGAAAGGGGATTATTTAGATCACGTCTTCGACCGTTATGCAGATATCTTTATGATAGGTGGTGTTGCGGTAAGTGCTTGGTGCAATCCGTATTTAGGTATTCTGGCACTTGTTGGTGTATTGCTTACTTCCTATATGGGCACTCAGGCACAGGCCATCGGCGCACCGCGTTTGTATTCAGGTCTTCTCGGGCGTGCAGATCGTGTTGTGCTGAGCACGCTTTTCCCAATAATACAATTGATAATGATCCTGGTGGGATATCCTTACATCGTCATAGGGGACATATCCGTATCTTGGATGGAAGTGATGATGATCTACTTTGCGATAGTTGGAAACGCTACCGCGATCCAGAGAGCAATGATCACTTGGAAGAATCTCAATAAGGCCGACGGGGAATGATCATTCTTCCTTTTCAGGTCTTTTGAAATTTCCAGATTTGATCCTGTAATATGTAAGCGGATGATTAACAGAATAGCGGGTGCAGATTTCATCCGGATCAAAGCATAGTCCATTGGTTTTCATAGTGGAACATTCGGGCGGAGTATATCCTTCTGTCCCAGATAGTTCTCCAGTTATGTGTTTAATTTGATAACTCGACTTCGATTCATCAAAGTCAGGTGATTGCGAGAAGAGTGAGATTATACCATCATAATTTACACCGAGGGCATGAAGGAAAGACACTAGGGCGAATCTTGCGCTATGTGGAAGATTCATGCCATTTTGTGCATTGGCAAGTATTGTTCTAATACACGGTGGTAGATATTCTGGAGTCATTCCTTGTCCCCCGGTCGGACTTAACCTATTCTTGGTCTCGGTAAGTTTCATGCTTACGTGATCTACGTCCTTTTGCAGAGGTTTTCTAAGATTATCAGGTATGTTGAGAGGTAATTCTGACTCAATTCTCTCTTGGAGAGCGGTCTGTAGGAGACGACCGAATTTTTCACGTTCCATAGAGACATTTCCGTTCTTCACATCCATGTTTATGAGTTTCCATTCAACTGCTTTCAGTACGCATGAATATCTCAAGTAATCTGGAAATGGTATGGAAACCTTGGTATCTCCATCAGGAAACGATCTTACTTCTAGTTCTTGAGAGATCAAAAGTGAAGATTCGGGGTCTCCTTTTAGAAGCTCATACATTCTTGATGCCTCGGCAAGAGCATATCTCTTTGTTAGAAATCTATCATTGACAAGAGATACGAGCATCCTTGCATAAGGATAGCTCAGAACTTCCATTAGGCAGGCATAGTCATTCGTCAAAGGTATCTCGGACACCTTGTGGCTGTCTATGGCGTCGATGACCCTTTGTAGGCCTCTTTTTCTTGCATCAGAATATGAGGGTGAGGTCAGAAGTGATTCGATATCGGCATTGTGCTGTTCAGCGAATTCCGCAGACGAGCTAAGGAACGGATATCTTGCCGCCCTGATAGTGTCCATACATGCAGAATACATTAATGCTAATTGAATTTGATGTCATTTGAAGACGATAAGATTTTTAAGTCCGCCGATAACGTTGCGGTCCTCGAATATTTTATCTAATTCATCCATGTCATTAAATGGTCTCTTTACCACAATATTGGCCGCTCTTTTCTTTCCTATACCGGGAAGTGCTTCGATTGCAGACATAGGCATGGTGTTGATGTTGAACGGATACGAGATGCCCGTCACAGATCTGAATCCCCAGTCCGTTATTAGGATATCATAATTGGTTTCAAGTTCCAATTTATACGGGACTCCCACGAGGATAGGATATGAACCGATCTGGCGTCCGAATGTAACATTGCCATCATGCAATTCCATCCATACATCTTTGAGGATCGTGCCGCGCGGGACCATGCGTTCTAGCATTACATGATCTATGTTCTCTCTTACATCCTCTTTGAATTTTTTAAATTTCCTTTGATCTATTTTAACTTTGAATTCTCTCCTTATCGGAAGTACCTGACGTATGTTTATCCTTCTGATTATCAGGCCCTCATCTCTTATTTTTTCCAGGAGTTCCATATCGGCCTTGTATGTTTTGGTAGTTTCACCATCCAATCCGCAGATTACATTTATCCCAGGCAATAGTTTTGGCAATCCCGTGTCACCTTTCTCTCCGCCGATCTTGTTGATCATTCTTACCGCGGTCATTATTTGGTCAGGACCGCTGTTAAGATTATTCTCTGATATGACGATAGGGTCTGCGGATTCCATTCCTAATGCCAGTATGTTTCCTGAAGTACAACAATCAGCTATTGTTTTGAGTATCAGTTCAGATTCTTCTCGGTGAGATGCTATTACTGCTGGATTGGCATTATCTACATGTATTGTCTGAAAACCGATAGCTTTCAATCCGTTGAATAGTTTGGATATGGCTTCAGGGTTTGGTTTGGGTATCTCGGAGGTATCCAAAGAACCGTAGGATATTATACAGGTCTGTCCGCCGATCCTTATGTTCCTCACACCAAGGTCCTTAAGGCATTGAGCTTCGCTCAGTATGTCTTCTGGAGATCTCATTAAAGGCTTTCCCTTCAGGGGTTCGATGCAGAAGGAACATCCGCCACTTTTGTATCTATGACATCCCCTATAGGATTCTATTTCGACCATTAGGGGATGAGGATAATCCTGATGTTGTTTGACTATTTTCGCGCCAAGAAGCATCCATCTGTTCCATTCTTCTAGTGTTCTCAATCTTTCTCCAACTTCTTTTCCGATCATTCCATCGTATAGGGATGCAGCGAGGTCCTTTTTCACTTGAAAATCAAATTTTTCAGCGACCTTCGTATTGGCTGCCGAGCCTCCGACAAGTTTCCATCCTTTTAATTTAGGGACCAATTCATCCATTTCTTTCAGGGACATCGGCATTGAACGCAGGTATTTTCCAGGTACCGTATTGCCAGAAAGCAGAACACTGACATCAACATCAGGCATCTTTTTTCCTCTGCGGATCATATCTATCGAGATGTATTCGACATCTGCACCCGCGTCGATTGCTGCTCCAGCGACCGCTCTTATCATAGGGGATATGTACGGCGGTACACCTAATGCAGCGGGATCATCGATATATCCGTCGATTATGGCCACTTTGATGTCATTACTCATGGAACTCGAATATAAATCAAGTATAAATATGAATACCGTTATGTGGCTGATTGCAAATCGCAAATAAACTACGAATTTCGTAGAAATTTGGAGAATCGATCATGGTTAAGAGTAAGGAATTAACGGTTGAAGAGCGCCTTGAGCTGGCCAAAAAGCCCGGAAAGGACGCAATGGTTATGCACAAATATTACGGCGGTAAAATCGAGACCGTTCCGAAAGCTTGCATAAGGTCATTTGATGATTTTGCCATTTGGTACTCTCCTGGTGTAGCTGAACCTTGTAAGGATATAGCAAAAAATCCAGACATGGTATATGAACACACGTGTAAGTGGAACACCGTCGCAGTGGTATCTGATGGTACTCGTGTTTTGGGATTAGGAGACATAGGACCAGAGGCGGCCATGCCAGTCATGGAAGGGAAAGCCATGCTTTTCAAATATTTGGGTGGTGTGGATTGTGTCCCCATCTGTCTCGATACAAAGGACCCTGACAAGATCATAGAGACCGTTAGGCTTATCGCACCTTCTTTTGGTGGAATAAATCTAGAGGATATCTCCAACCCAAAGTGTTTTGACATCTTGGACGAGCTTAGAAGAGATTGTAAGATCCCCGTTTGGCATGATGATCAGCAAGGTACGGCCACGGTTGAGGTCGCTGGAGCTATAAACGCACTCAAACTCGTTGGAAAGAAGATAGAGGATGCGAACATTACGGTGATTGGTGCTGGAGCGGCATCCATAGCTATTGCAAGGCTTTTGCTTGCAACAGGGTTCAAACCAAGTCATCTATGCATGTGTGATTCCACAGGAATTCTGAACAATGACAGGAACGATGTAGAAGGTTCCTTTAAACAGAAGTGGGAGATCTGCAAGAAGACCAACGGTGCAGGAAAGACCGGCGGTATGAAAGAAGCCATGAAAGGTGCAGATATTGTGATAGCAGCATCTAAACCAGGGCCAGGAACCATCAAGCCGGAGTATTGTGATGGAATGGCGCATGACGGTATAATATTCGCAACAGCGAACCCAGTACCTGAGATATGGCCATGGGAAGCTAAAGAGCATGGTGTAAAGGTCTTCGCTACAGGGCGTTCCGATTTCCCGAATCAGGTCAACAATTCAATGGGATTCCCGGCCATCTTCCGTGGTGTGTTGGACGTAAGGGCAAAGACCATTACCGATGAAATGTGTTTGGCAGCGGCAACAGAACTTGCAAAATGTGCTGAGGAAAAGGGTCTGTCAGAAGAATACATCATCCCTAATATGTCAGAGTATGAAGTATTCCCAAGAGAGGCTGTGGCAGTGGCAATGAAGGCTCAACAACAGGGTGTTGCGCGTTTGAAATTATCCCGTAATGAATTGTATGAAAAGGCCGATTATATGATCAGCAGATCTAGAGGACTTACGAAGAAGATGATGGAAGACGGATTCATAAAACCATATAAAGAATGATTTTTTGGGGGAGAAATCCCCCATCTAATTTGTTTTGACGACAATATCAAAAGGATGTTATGAGAAAAACAAAAGAGTGTAATTCTCAGTTCTCATTTGACCAAATTATGTTAAAATTTGTTTTTTATTGCTGAAAGGTCGGATCTTGCATATGCATGGGATCCGTTTTGTTTCTTTTTGTAATTCCAGCAATCAACGGCATTTTGCAGGGTCATTTTTTTGTTATCTTTAAAAAATTCTCTCACATATGTGTTGTATTCAAATTGTTTTCCAATATCGGTTTTTCTATTCTTTATATCAATTTTGATAATATGATAGGCCGTTATTGAGTCTCCATATGTTTTTTCTGGGTTGGATCTTAACCAATTTAAGAACGGAACGTTAAATGAGAATCCTTTGATCTGTTCAATAAAGAATTCGCGACATTTTTGTGAACATACAGGGTTCGGTCCAATTATCATGTCGAGGGAATAATCTCCTATCTTGTTTTTTTTGGAATGATGTTTTATTGTTGATCTTTCCCCAGTATCTAAATAAATTGCAACTCTTTCTACCAGTTCCGGTTTGTTGCCAGTGGTTTGGAGATTTTCTTTTTTGCAAAAATTGACAAGTTCTTCTTTGAGAAAATATGTGGACAGGAATATTTCTTTTTTCAAATTCCTGTCCAATAAGGGTTTATCTATCATGGAATTCAGTAGCCCAAGAAACCCTTTTTATAGGATTCTATGGCGCCATGAACAATTTTCTTAGCTTCTTCTGCACCAATTATCTCATCAACAGCAGTTTGTTTTTTCTCTAATGCTTTGTAAACAGTAAAGAAATGTGCCATCTCATCGAATATGTGCTGTGGGAGTTCAGATATATCTTTGTAGCCATTGTAGGTGGGGTCGTCGAAAGGAATCGAAATGATCTTTTCGTCATTGGCTCCATTATCTATCATTTTTATCGCGCCTATGGGGTAGCAATGTACTAACGTCATAGGCTGGATCGATTCCGAACACAGTACCAATGCATCAAGTGGATCTTTATCATCCGCATATGTTCTGGGAATGAAGCCATAGTTTGCCGGGTAATGTGTCGAAGTGTACAAGATGCGATCTAATTTGAGAAGACCTGTTTCCTTGTCAAGTTCATATTTGTTCTTGCTTCCTTTCGATATTTCCACTACCGTCATAAAGTCGTCGGCGGATATCCTTCTAGGATCCATATCGTGCCAAATGTTTGCCATGTGATCACTCAAAATTAAAAGCTATCAGTTATCAAATAAAGTTTATGGGGGCCATCCCCCGCGGTTAGTTCAGAGAACTGTATTAGAAACGCATTCAACGTTATCAATACCTTCGATTGAACGAAGAGCATCTTCAACTTTGCTGCCTATCGATTCATCTGAATCGTCAATTACAAGACCCACTTTAACTTTCATTAGGCCGAACGCTACAGGTACGATTTTATGTTCGATAATCCTGACGCCTTTGGGCATTTTGTCTGGAAGTGCCGCAATTACTTTCTTTAAATCGATTTCTGTGCTCGCTGGCATGAGGTCGTATTCTGCTACTATTTGTCCCATGTCAACACCCTTAAGGTCCGATGAACCCGCATTTTTTGCACTCGTATGGAACGCCCTGGTCGCGGCACTGGTCGCACCTTCCAATCTCAGTATCTCCACATCTGGGGCACTTGAAGTAGGTGTTGCCTTGGCCGATAAGCCTCTTACCGCACGAAGAGCATATCTTGTCTGCTGCCATATTTGAGCGATACTTTTTATTGTATATAAAGGCAAAGGATGGTTGGTCAAACATCTATGAGAACTAATTAATGTTTGTTTGATCATTGAGAAGTATGCGGCCTTATTCTGATTGTGTTCCATGTTTGTTAAAACGGGTGCTATTCCAAGCGCGCCTATTGGATAATGATAAGGATTTTGATGCTGTTCGTGCGGCATTGAAGGTGTATGCAGAAAAGATAGATACTGCAGAAAATTCGGCAAAATTGGCAACAGCAGTTCATAGAAGTGCTTATGATGCCATGGGAGTGGAAGATCCATATTTCGAATTAAAAGTGCGTGCAGATGATATCGCCAGTAAGTATATGGAAAGATTAGAGAATTTTGTGGATTCGTCTGATGACAGGTTCGCTGCAGCGGTAAGAGTATCGATAATAGGTAATGTAATGGATTTTGGTTCGGGCATTGCAATCGACGATCCCGACGAATTCGAGGGCGAATTCGATTCTTTATTGGAGCAAGGAATCGCATCAGATGAGACCCAACGGCTAAGGGCGTTTGTGGATTCTAGCTCAACGGTCATTTATTTTTTCGATAATTGTGGTGAGGATCAGTTTGATAAAATATTGATCAGAGAACTAAGAAGAATGGGTAAGCGGGTTGTTGGTGTCGTAAGAGGGAAAGCGATACTTAACGATGTGACCCTATCAGATGCTGAACGTATAGGGTTGGATAAAGAGCTTGATAGATTGTTGACATCTAATGCATTTTCAATTGGTGTGGACATGAGTAAAATAGGCGAAGATCTGAAAAAAGAGATCTCCGATGCAGGAATAATCATTTCAAAAGGAATGGCAAATTATGAGTCTTTGTCCGATGAGGACCTATGCATACCCATCGCTTATCTTATGAAAGCTAAATGTATTCCTGTGGCTAGATCGCTAGGCGTGTCTGTGGGGGACAACGTTGTCCGTATTCAGACATAACTGTCGGTGAATTTCTTTTAATAACAAATCCTATCCAGGTGAAGATAAGATGGCGTCTGAAGTAAAACAGGCGGTCATAATGGTAGGCGGTCAAGGAACAAGACTGAGGCCTTTGACCGAGACCAGGCCAAAACCAATATTGCCCGTATTAGATAAACCTTGTTTGAGGTACCTCATAGAATCATTGGTGGAGGCAGGAATAGATGATATCGTTCTTGCTTGTGGATACAGATCTGAACAGTTGGTCAAGGCCATCGGTACAGGTTCTGATCTAGGAATAAAGATAGAGTATTCTTATGAAGATGAGCCCCGCGGTACGGGTGGCGCGATAAAACTAATAGAGGATAGGTTAGACGACATCTTTGTCGCTGCCAATGGAGATGTTTTTGCCGATATTTCCATAAAAGGTGAGATAGATAGACACATTTTTACAAATTCTGCTGTTACAATGGCATTAACATCAGTCAAAAACCCATCTGAATTTGGTATAGCTAGATTAGATGAAACAGAACGTATAATTGAATTCAAGGAAAAGCCTAAACCTGAAGAAGTTTTTTCCAATCTTGTTAATGCTGGGGTGTATGTGATCAACAAAAAGGTCGTCGCGGACATCCCTAAAAATCAATTTTATGATTTTTCAAAGGACCTTTTGCCGAAACTCATGGCAAGAGGAGACAGGATACAAGGTTATGTCATCAATGGCATATGGAGGGACGTAGGTCGTCCCTCAGATTTATTGGGTGCAAATTTGGCGATGGCCTCTCTCAAATATGGTGAATATCTATGGGGGGGCAAGAATATTCAAAGGTGTGATATTAGAAAACCATTCTATCTTGGCAAAGGTTCTCAGATGACAGATACTAATATCACAGCATCTGTGATTTTGGCAGGATGCACCATTAAGAATAGCAAGGTGACAAATTCTATGATGATGGATAATTGTAAAGTGGATAGTGCCAAGATAGACAACAGTATTCTTGGAGAAGGGTGCATTGTAAAAGCAGGTGCAACACTTTCAAATTGCGTTCTCGGGGACGGGGTAATCATCAAGGAGAATGAGGTCGTCACAGAAACCAAGGTGGCTTAATGGTCGAGTATATAAGGGCGAGGGCGCCCCTCAGAATTGGATTCGCAGGGGACGGTACTGACCTGGAACATTATACAATTGAAAATAAGGGATGTGTTGTAGGTGCTACAATCGATAAGTTCGTTTATTGTACACTGATGTCTCGCAATGACCATACAATGTCTGTTCATTCTACTTGTTATGGCAGATATAAGGCACCTTTGAATGGTCATTTGGAACTTGATGGAAAAAATGATCTGATAAAAGCTGTTGCCAACCATTTTGATATCAGGAATGGTTTTCAGATAATATTACATACAGATGTGCCTGCAGGATCTGGGCTTGGAGGTTCTTCTGCAGCACTGACGGCGGTCATTGCTGCCGTCTCCAATTGGATAGAATCAGATATTACAAAAAATGATATGGCCAAATTAGTGTACGATCTTGAGAAGGAAGTAATAGGGGTAGCTGGAGGAGAGCAAGATCAGTTCGAATCAGTATTCGGAGGATTTAATATGCTCGAATTTGAGAATCATCACGTCGACGTGGAGCCGTTGGGAATGGACCCCGATATCCTTAACGAATTGCAATGCAGGTCGGTTCTTTGTTATGTAGGTAGACCTAAGCAGTCCGAAGAGATAATAAAGGCTCAGGTGAACGATTATGTCAACGGCATCAATGTTGAAGCTCTTGCCCATTCGAAGCAACTCGCAGTACAACTGGCAAATGCAGTCAAAGTAGGTGATTTTGATAAAACTGGCGAGTTGATCGATAAATCCTGGGAGTGTAAGAAAAAGCTTTCTAGGAATGTTACCAATCACGATGTTGATAAAATGATAAGGGTCGCAAAAATGAACGGTGCCATCGGAGGAAAACTTACAGGCACTGGTGGAGGTGGATTCATGTACCTTCTTTGCGAATATGATTTAAAGGTGCAAGTCGTGGAGGCATTGAAGTCCAAAGGCGCGATGGTAACAGACTTCATGTTCGAGCCGAATGGGGTAAATAGTTGGAGAAGTAGAAATGAATGATCTTATTTTAGCCGAATTAAAAAGAAGTTCAGAAGTAATTGCTAACATAGATCCCGTCCATATCAGAAAAGCAGCTGATATGGTACTAGATTCGGTAAGACAGGGAGGTCAGATAATATTCATGGGCAATGGTGGATCATCTGCTGATGCTCAGCATATCGCGGCCGAATTCTCTGGTAAATATGCTTTTGACAGACCGGCAATGGCAGGGGTATGTCTTTCAAATATCGCGCCCGTGACAGCAATAGGTAACGATTATTCATACGATCTTGTTTTTAAGCGTCAGATAGAGGCCATATGTAGGAAAGGCGACATCGTTGTTGGGTTATCCACTTCAGGTAATTCTAAGAATGTGATACTGGCAATGGAAGCAGCTAAGAAAAAGGGTGCCAAGACGATTTCTTTTACAGGAGACCAAGGTAAGATGAGAGAGATGGCAGATTTGGCCGTAATCATCCCAACAAAGGAAACTCCCAGGGTCCAGGAAGGATATCTTGTCGCTTGTCATACCATGTGCGGCATTGTTGAACGTGAGATGTATGGCGAAAAGACGGTGTTAGTGGATCGAGACGGCACCATCGTCATGGATGTTCCATATTGCGCCGATCCAGATAAGATTCAACTTTTACCGGGTTCAGCTAAGGGCATTAAACAGCTTAACGATGCTGGATACAAAGTCATTGTTGTGACAAATCAGTCAGGCATAGGAAGGGGCTTGGTAACTCATGAGGATTTGGCAAAGGTCCACGAGAGACTTTGTCAGCTCATAGAGGCCGAGGGAGGGCATCTTGATGGCATATATTATTGTCCGCACCATCCTGATGATAATTGTGGATGTCGTAAGCCTGCCATAGGGATGGGAGAAAAAGTTTTCATAGAACATCCTATCAATCCAACTGCATCATACATGATTGGAGATTTTGATCGTGATGTTCAATTTGGAATGAAATTGGGTTTAAAAACATTCTTAGTGGATGAAAAATTCACATTTGTAGAGGCTGTAAAAGAAATCCTTAAAGATTAATTCTCGATCGAGGAATTTTTTTTATCGCAGATATAAAATAATGGTTCCATGTTCCTACATTCGGTATTTTATGGTCGGAACATGTACAGTGGTCATTCCAACATATAACGAAGAGAAGAACATCGTTAATATGGCTAAATGTCTCAGGGAACAATATCCTGATTTTTATATAACATTCATGGATGACAATTCCACTGATCTTTCCAAGCAATTGATAGAGGAATTGGCGGATCCGAAAACCAAACTTGTGACCAGAAAGCCCGAGGAAAGAGGATTGGCCGCAAGTGTATTGCAGGGTATTGTTGAATCGGATACAGATTATTTTATGACGATCGATTGTGATTTTCAGCACCCTCCGAGTGCATTAGGGGAAATGTTCCAGAAGATGGAATGCGGATGTGATCTCTGCATCGGTGTAAGGGAAGACAGATTTGCACTGGGATTTGTTCGTTGGGCTGGTTCCTGGGGATTTAACATCTTTGCAGATCTATATCTGTTGTGTCACAGAAAGAAGATTTCCAGGGATGTTATGAGCGGGCTTATCGCAGGCAGGACGGATATTTTTATTCCCGTCATAAAAGAGAATTGGGGAGAATTAGAGATGCAGGGGTGGAAAGTACTTCTGGATCTTCTTAAGTTTGGGCCTCGTGATTTGAAAATTTCAAAAATATATTATAAGTTTGGTAAAAGAGTAGAGGGAGAATCTCATATAAGCCCTCGCGTTGTAGCCACCACTTTTCATCAATGTGGTGTGTTTGGGAGATTCTGTTCAAAGGTGTATTGTAAGATCAAAAAGATAAAATGAAATCATAATGTCGATTCTGGGGGTTTATGATCTTTTCCCCTCCAGGACCTGACACCATCTGGATCGAACATAAAGTCTGTAAGTTCGGCTCCTGCTTTCTTCAGGGCTTCTGCGACTATTGGTTTTTTATCGTATTTACAAATGAAGTACATGAATCCACCACCGCCGGCACCTGATACTTTCCCTCCGATGGCTCCGTTATTTTTTGCTATGTTATAGAGCTTATCGATATGCTTATTCGATACATTGCTGGAAAATTGTTTTTTATATCCCCAAGATTCGTCGAGCAATTTTCCTGTTTTCTCAATGTCTCCGCTTCTTAGGGTCTCGCCTATATCAACGGCTAATGCTTTTGAATGGTCAAGGGCATCGATATTGGATCCTTTTATTGACGATTCGACCTGTGTATTGATAATGTCTGCCGATTCTCTGGAAATCTTTGTATAACAGAGTACCGAACGGCATTGGAGTTCATTTACTATGTTTCTCTCTATGTGAACAGGTCTGACCTTTACACAGTTCCTATCAATGTCTATAAAATTGAATCCTCCGAAAGCGGCCGCATATTGATCTTGTTTGCCGCCTTTGAGTCCGATCACTTCTCTTTCTAGATGATAAGACAAGCCAGCTATCTCATCTTTGGTCATATCTTTGTCAATCCAATTGGCAATCGCGGAGATCATGGCCACCATCATGGTGGATGAGCCACCTAAACCAGAGCCAGCCGGTACATCAGAGTGGATAAGCATTTTAAAACCATGATCAAGTTCAAAATAGTTAGCGACGGCCTTTATAAGATCCATATTTCCATCTAGTTTAAGTGGTCCGTTCTTTAACGAGGCTTTGTATCTGCCATAATAGCGAGATTCAACCGTCATTTCTTTACCGCTGACCGGTGTTAAGGTGCAATACGCATACTTGTTGATAGTGGTATTAAAAACGCATCCTCCTTTTTCTGATGCGTAAGGATCGACATCCGTCCCCCCTCCTGCAAGACCTATCCTGAGTGGTGCTTTTGACCTTATGTATTCCGTCATCTGATTCCCATCCAAATTAGGAGGCGGCGTCTGAATGCGAGGGCCTCCATGCATCCCATTTATTGTGCCTGTATGGCTAAAGGTAATAAAGATTATTGCTCAAAATATTCTTTTAATTATGTCCGTTTTTCAATGATATTATAATTTTAAGATTCCTAGAAGAACGACTATATCAAATACGGGCACGAATATTCGCGTCTAGGAGAGTGTGAATATGCACGTAATTTCCTTGATAGTCAAGAATGAGTTCGGCGTTATGCAGAGAGTAATGGGTGAGTTCACCCGCAACAAAATCAACGTCGAGACCATAGTAGTTGGAAAATGTGAACTTTCCGGAAAATCAAGGATGGTGCTCTCTGTGATAGGTAAAGAGGCAGCAGAGACCGCAATCGGTAGGCTTCAGAAACTTCAGGATGTTTATGAGGCTGAACTGATCCCCGAGTCGGGGCAGTCAGCATATGCCCTTATTTCCACTTCCAATGGCAACGTAGGTGTTGTTGGAGGTTCAGCACAGGTTGAGGAGATAATCGATCGTAGTAAGCCTGAAAAATACGTTAAGGCTTTGAATGCACTTTAATTTAGGTTAATATAGTAATCACGGAGGAATAGTAATGGATAAAACAGAGTTTATCTGGTTAGATGGAAATCTTGTTAAATGGGAGGATGCGCGCGTCCACGTTCTTGCTCATGCTTTGAATTATGGAACTGGGGTCTTTGAGGGGATAAGGGTCTATCAGACACCAAAAGGTCCTGCCATATTTAGATTAAAGGACCATGTTAGAAGACTTATGGATGGTTGCAAGGTCATGGGTATAGATCTTGAATTCGGAGGTAAGACATATGGGTTCGAAGATCTTATGGAAGTTATAAAGAACACAGTTAAGGCGAACAAGAATGTCGATTATGTTAAGCCTTGTGTTTTCCTTTGCGGGGAAGAGGTTGGACTTAATCCGGTCGGTGTTCCTGCTAGTCTTGCGATCACTTGCATCCATATGGGTGCCTATTTGGGTAAGGCAGGAAGCGATGGAGCGAAGGTTATAACATCCTCATGGCAAAGGCCCGACAATCTTTGTGGTCCTGCAGGAGCCAAGGTCAATGGCGCCTATGTCACATCATGTCTTGCAAAAAGAGAGGCCGTTCGTCAGGGAGCCAATGAAGCAGTCATGCTGAACTCGGTTGGTCATGTTGCAGAGTGTACGGGTGAGAACATTTTCATCTACAAATATGGCAAGATCCTAACTCCCTCTTCTGCAGAATGTATATTGGAAGGAATAACCAGGAAGTCGATAATAGAGGTCGCGCGCGACATCGGCTATGAGGTTCAGGAGACAGAGGTCACAAGAACCCAGCTTAACACAGCTGATGAAGTTTGGATGACCGGAACCGCAGCGGAGGTCGTTCCCGTGACAATGGTCGATGGAAGGATCGTTGGAGATGGAAAGGTCGGAGATGTTGCAAAGAAGATCCATTCAAAGTTTCACGACATTGCTACAGGCAAGGCTCCCGAGTATGCCGACTGGTTAGACTACATAAATTGAAATTTAACTAAACCACTTAATTTTTTTGATTTAATTATCTCATGAGATCATGTCTTTAGGATTACGTTTGAAAACATAATATTTACTAAAGATCCAATTCAATGCTATCTCGAGTATGCTGGTGGTAATCTTTGCCATGAATCCTGCAGTTCCAAACAGACTTTGATCAAGTCCGAGATCGTACAGTATCGGGAATAGGATTATAGCTATGACACCAGTAAAGATTCTTGCTCCGCAAAATGAACAGAATTCCTTTGCCAATACTGTTTTTTCTGTACATCTGCTACAGAAAACAATCCATTTGTTAACTGCAAAAGCGAAAAAGAGTCCGCAAATCCAAGAAAGTATGTTACTGACGTTCAGTTCCATACCGAGCCATACAAACAATGCGTAGGTCAGCCATGCTACAAGTGTGGTAAATCCCCCACATATTATGTAGAGTATGGCTTCTCTATGTTTTTCCATAAGACCGCCTGTATAGTTCATTCAGTGGCACCGCCTTAGGTAGCAGATACAGTCAACCAATAAAAGACATACGTTCACATGTCAAGACGGAATATATTAATCGGATGTCGTCATGACACGAGACAGTATGGACAGAAAAATCGGCCTGGTAGTAGCTCTGGTGATTTCGGCGATAATGGTCATCTTCGGAGTGATCAATGTGTTGCCAATTATTTCCACAGTTGCATTAATAGCAGCGATATGCATGGTTTTTCTTTTGTCCTCCCGTGATGTTGTTGTGGATCCGACTATTGCATTATTGGCGGTAGCAATGATCGTAGTAGTATCGATAATCTCTTTTGCATATCCATATGTTCCAGATACAGTTAATCGGACTATATGGGGCCATGTAATGGGCATATTTTATTGGATGGCGGCATATCCGGTCTCTTTCCTTATACTCGAGGTATTGGTTGTAAAAACTGGAGCAAGGTATAATTTCCCGCTGCTTGCAGGATTACCTATATTCCTTACTTGTGCTCAGGAGGCAATAGCTTGGGTCATAGTATCTTTCCTTTGTCATTCACAAATTGATGCTGGGCAGTTCTCAGCTATCGAACTCATAACATCAATGTTCATGAGCATTGTTTTGTCGGCCTTAGCAGCGATTGTTGTTTGGAAAGTTGTAAGGAAGAAACATTTTGTTCTGAATGATGAGACCATTGGGGTGAAATAATGAAAGTTTATACTGAAGAAGATGGTAAAAAAGCAAGTCTTCTGATGTTATTGATGATAATTTTATCGTTTGGATTTTTCCTCATAATGGTAAAACTTGGGTTAGCTCCAGGATTGGAGGCAGGGCATCCTCCAGAGTACCTTACGGCGACATTCATCGCAGTAGGGTTTGTCCTTTCCGCTCTTCCGATTATGTGGTATTTTGACATAGTAAGGATGCCACTTTGGTTCACGGTATTACTTACGGCTAATTTGTATTATTATGCAGTGTCGATGTTTTTTGGAATGTATCTGCGTATTGTATGGTGGGGAGATGTGGCACATTGCATATCATCGGTATGTGTATGTGCTTTGGTGTTTTTGTCTCTCTGCATATTGCAGGCAAATTCTCCCAAGCATGTGACCCTGGGATCAACAAAAGGTATTCTTGTTTTAGTTCTTTTGATTGGAATATGTTTCGGTGGTCTGTGGGAGGTCATGGAAGGATATGTTGATATAATAACGGGTACAAGTTATATGGTGTACGGTATCTGGGACAGTCTAATGGACATCAGGGCAGACACAGGTGGTGCAATAATAATGGCCATTATTGGTTATGTGTTGCTCAAGAAGCATACTCCTGAGGAGATCGCTTCGACGACTAAGGTACGTTTTGCACGCAAAAAGAAATTGAACTGATCATTTGATATTGTGTGAATTTCTTTTGTCATATTCCCCGGACAATACTTTTGAATAGACACATTCTATTTTTGGAATAAGGTCATCCCATCTGTATATTTGAGATTGTTCAGCGGCCATTTTTCCCATTATTTTGCGTTTGTTTTCATCTGAAAGTAAGGAATTAATGGCATTTGCAAGGGCTTTCGGATCCTTAGGTGGGACCGGAATCCCGCAATTCTTTACAGTATCCGGAAGTCCATTCACGGTTGTGTACACTATTGGTTTTCCATATGAGATAAGTTCAATAGCAGCAAGTCCAAGGGATTCGAATATAGAGGGCATTATAAAAAATTTACAAGATCTCATCAATCTTTCTTTTTCCTCATCGCTCACCCATCCTTTCATTTCAATTTTATTTTCAAGACCCAGCTTTTTGATCTGTTTGAAAAGTCTGTCTGACTCAGGTCCTTTTCCACACATGATAAGCTTACAGTTCACATCCTTCATCGCCGTGACGAGGTATTCTAAGCCTTTGGTTTTGACCTGTCTTCCTAGGGATAGGATGAAATCACTTTCTGAGCTATCATCAAGTTCTGGATATTTGGATAATCCAGTTTGTATTGTAGTAACGTGTTCCTGTGAATATCCGCGAGAGACAAGATCGTTTCTCACGAAATCACTAACAGCGATAATATGATCGAATGTGTCAAGACACGACTTGAATCTATTATCATTTATTTTTGAAAGGTTTGCCTGAAATCCAATTCCTTCTCCCCAGACATTATGATATGTAAATACCTTTTTTCCGTCATATTTTTTCAAGTCATTCGTGTAGCTGGGGGCCCATCTGTAATTAAAGTTTACAATGTCTGGATCTATCGTATTTATGGCTTCTAAGATTCCTTTTGATGTAACAAAAGGTGGATTGTATATGTTGACATATCTTGATTTTAGACGAACTATCCTGTAACCGTCTGCGGTCTTCTCTTCATCTGGTGTATTTGGAAGTTTGCTTGTTAGAATTGTGACATCATGACCGTTTTTTGCAAGTAATCTGCTTGTATCATGCATTCTATGTTCAATTCCTCCTTCGAATGGGTAGAAAAAGGGGTTGATGTCAATTATCTTCATGTATCTAAGCCTTCTTTTTTCTTATAAATCATTGAAATGATGAAACTAACGGCTATGACCATAAATATGAAGACCAAAGTAATGGTGGATGCCATTTCACTACTGAAATATTTGTAGAATATATTGCTCATCAACATTATCAGTCCGTATTTGACCACGCATCCTATTATGATGTATGCCAATGATTTTTTTAGATTCCATTTCATTATTGCAATAAATGCTCCAGCAAACGGTATCATTGGGGCTACACGGTTCAGAAGTAGAAGTCTTTCATCTCCAAGTACAAGAAATCCAGTATATTTGGTCGCAATCTTTTCTATTTTTGCTGGTATCCTTATATTGCTGACAATTATGTAAAGCACCATTATGCCAATTACTTCAGCCAGAACAGCAACGCCCAAAAGTTCTAAACCATAGGTCAGAGTAGGCCTGTACATACAGCCCATGGCAAAGAATAGTTCCGGCAATGTGGGGAATACTAGTGCGTCAAATAAGAATATTAGGAATATACAAAGGAGCATTCCCCATTCGTTATTCCCGAACAAATCATAGAGCCATTCGCCGATATTGATCATTTTCATTCCTTTGAGATCGACTATAGGTAGGTGAGAGAAGAAGAGCTGTTATAAAGGTTGTCAAAGACTCTTTCCTTACAAGATAAATAATAGAATACCATTCTTAAATACGATCAAGTTGAACATGAACCTTCAGTCGATATCATCTTTTTTCAGGAGGCCTCTTGTTCTTATTGTATTTGTGGGGTTGATAGTAAGATTTGTATTGATGCCTTTGGTGACGTATGATTTTGACATATACCATTGGGCACTTATTATTGAGAATATAAACAGTGGAAACAACCTCTATGACTTAGATGGTTATTATTACACTCCCGTTTGGGGATATATACTCGGAGCGCTGTCAGCTTTGGCCAATGGTATCCTAAGTATCGATATCATGGGAATAACTTTCACCGATATGCTTCCGATCGAAGATCTCACATATCGTTTTCATATAGCTACCATAACCAGCATTCAGTTCAACCTATTCATGAAAGTCCCATTGGTAATATGTGATATTATCGTAGGATATATCATATACAAACTTGTTCTCGAACGTACTGGGGATAAAAAGAAGGCAACGTATGGATTTGCACTTTGGTTCCTTTGTCCAATAATAATATACATGTCAGCAGTACAGGCAATGTTTGATACCCTCTCTGCTCTCTTTTTGTTATTGACAGTGTTCATGGTTTACAAAGATAAATGTTTTTTAGCGGGTATGCTTTTTTCAGCTGCGATCCTTCTTAAATTCTTCCCTGCATTCTGTATCTTGGTTTTTATCGGATATATACTTGTTAAACACAAAGAAGACGGTCTTGCAAAAAGGAAATTGTTCGAGGCCATCCTTGGAGCAGCTATCATGCTTGTCGTATTGATAGTGCCACAGATAATAAACGGCCAGGTGGATGATGCATTATCATTCGTTATCGGAAGAGCGTCCAATTCGACGATATCTTCGATGTTATTCACTTTATTCGGTACTACGATCGCAATCTTGGGGATGTTCTATTTCGGATACAGGATGTTCAAAACAAGGACCGAGGATGCGGACAAGGCGCTTTTCCAGAACATATTCATGTCAATATCTTGTGCAATGTTAATATCGATAACACCTCAGTATGTGATCGTCATGATCCCATTCCTTATACTCTACATACTGACCACCGATATACACTATCGTAAGTGTTGGATATTGATCAGCGTGGGTGCAGTCGTTGGAGCGTTCATATTGAACAATTATTCTCTTCTCTGTTCACTTTCCGAATATACTTCCATCGTGGCACCTGATTGGATAATATCCTCGATGCGTGCATTGGAGGGAACTTTATTCGGTGTTACGTATATGAATATCATGAACTCAATTGCGAATATGACACAATATATCGGAATATTGCTAATACTCGTATTCTATTTCTCTGATAAAATTTATGAAAAATACCCTAGAATCGGGTCTATTATCCTCAGATTCAAGAATATGGGAGTGAAGAAAAGTGAGATTTGACAGAGTCATGGAGGTCATTGCGGTCATCGTATTGGCGATGATCCTTATCGGCGAAGTAGTGGTATACACTACAGGTCAGGATAAATATTCGTCAGGTGCTGAATTAGAGAGTAATTCAATATCTTATTCTGTATCTGCTGATGGTTCTGAAACATATTCCATTCTCATTATGGATAATGGTTCAATGGATGCAATGACTGAGATATACATCTATTATGACGAGAGCTACAAGTCGAACTATGAAGAGGTCGAAGTGGCAATAGGTGCGAAGGCTTTGGACCAAGAATATTACATAGAACAATTGATCAAGCAGCTCGAGTATAGAGGTGCAGTCAAGATCACCGTTCTGAACGCAGAAGAGCTCGAAGCAGCGCTGAAGGCGGACATAGCTGTTGGCGATTATACAAAAGGACTGGTAGTAATATCAGGTGCTTTGCCTGACACAGTATACACAGGGAACGAGAGTGACACGATCTTCGAATGGATGGAGAACGGCGGTAGGTTGTATTGGCTTGGAAACCTTATCGGTTCTTGTTATGCGACCGAAGATGCACTTTATGATGTGGATGATTATCAGAATCTCTTCTTTGGTACCGAGTGTCTCAATACAGATGGAACGGACAATGCATTTTCTGACGTCTCTGATAATGATCTCAGGTATGCACTTTCTTTGAGTAACAATTCTGTGAAATACGGTATCGATGTAGATGCACTCATAAGTGTAAAGGGTGCTGAAAATGTCCTTGCTATTGGATATTCTGAGGATGGTTATGCAAGTATTGTAATGACCAGTTTTGGTAGCGGGATGATATGTGTTATCGGGGGAGATTATTCCAACGATCAACGCGGTGATCTGGCACAAATTCTTTCTTCGCAGGTGTGTTATAGTACGGATCTGATCGAGAACATAACAGGGTCTGTAACAAGGGAAACAGTATCAGGAAGTTATGAGCTTGAGGGAACGGCCGACAATATTGCAGTTTACATCTATTTGGGTGGTTATTTCCCTGTTTATGGTGATTTCTTTTCATTTTGAGGTAACAAATGACCGAGAACGTCGTTATAGTTGATGGATCAAAGGAAAGATCGCCAATTGTAAGGGGATTTCTTAAACACCCTTTGTTCTGGGCAACGATAATCGGCATGTCTGTAAGGATCATCTTGGGAGTTTTATTAACATATAATTTTGACGTCACTCATTGGGCGCAGGTAATCGAGAATATAAGATCTGGAAACGGACTCTATGAGTTAGACGGTTACTATTACACTCCGCCCTGGGGATATATGCTCGCATTCATATCCTCTGTCGGGGATTTCATCGGTATCGGTGATTTTGGAGCAAGGATACTTGATGCTCTTTCTGTTGAGCAGTACACAGATTGGCATATAACAGCGACACTTACGACCATTTCTTTCAACATGCTCGTAAAGATTCCACTTTTTCTATGTGATATTGCGGTTGCGTATGTAATTCGCTGGATAGTACTCCAGAGAACTAATGACAAGAAAAAGGCGAATTATGCGTACATATTGTGGTTCCTTTGCCCTCTTGTGATCGTGATCAGTTCTGTTAACGGTATGTTCGATACTTTTTCTGTTCTAATGGTTTTGCTATGTGTTGTTTTTTTGATGAAAGATAAATGTTTCATGGCAGGAACGATGTTCGGTTTGGCAGCTCTGACTAAATTTTTTCCTATATTTTTCGTATTTATCCTCGTTGCTTATATCATGGTTCGGCACAAGGAAGACGGTACCGCGCTTCGTAAATTGGGCATGGCGATATCTGGTGCTCTTTTGATTTCTTTCATAATATTGTTACCGAATATCATCGAGGGTACTGTAGCAGATGCATTTTCATTCCTTATCAACAGGGCAGATTCAGGATTGGGTGCAGGATTGGGTGCCATAGAGACGTATGGAACCATGCTGGTCTATGTTGTTTTCATCATCATATCGATTCTCATATCCATTCGTCTTTATAGAGGAAGAAAGAAAGATGAGTCTTTGGATCACAGATTCATGTTCCTTTTGTTCTTGAATACAGCTGTTCTTTTCCTTTATCCTTCTACTCCTCAGTATGTCTTGTTGCTTCTTCCATTTTTGATATATGCAGCAATCACAGTAGATCGTAGATTCAGGTGGCCTTTCATCCTTCTTTCAATAGGATCGACCATCTTCGCCCTTTCATGCAATTTCATGCTTCTTCTGTCGGCCGGAGCATTCACGGATATTACGACAGTTGACGCGCTCATTCCATTGATAGATATGTTCCAGCAACCTATACTATTTGGAATGAACGGTATGGACATATTGTATTACTTTGGAGGAATTGTTCAGTATTTAGCTACGGTTTACATATTCTATTTATTGTACAAGATCAGAAAAGAAAAACAATCTGATGGACAATCGAAATCACATATCAATCGTATTTTAGAGCCGTGAATCCTCCAGACCTCAAATAATATATACTAACAGGAATTAGCTTGAATGCTCTTTAAGAGCCGATGAATGATGACGGTGCTAGCACCGGAAAGAGGTAATTAAAATGTCCGTATTTGTTAAATTTGAGACACCCAAGGCACTTTCCGATAAAGCCTACTCTCTCGCAGAGATTGCAAGAGATGGCGGAAAGATCAAGAAAGGAACTAATGAAGTTACAAAAGCAGTAGAGCGCGGAGCCGCTGCGATTGTTATCATGGCTGTCGATGTAGATCCTCAGGAGATACTTGCACACATGCCTGCTCTTTGTGAAGAGAGGAACATTCCTTACGTCTATGTTCCCAGCAAAGCAGAGCTTGGAAATGCAATCGGACTTGAGAAGCCGACCGCTTCTATCGCGATTGTTGATGTTGGAAAAGGCAAACCCCTCTGTGATGAGATCGCCCAGGCAGTCAAAGCCCTTAAGAAATGAAGGTGAACTGAATGGTTGACACTGACAGCATTCCCTCTGAGGTGGTCGAGATTATCGGCCGCACAGGGATGACCGGTGAGGCTACCCAGGTCAAAGTCCGTGTTCTTGACGGCCGCGACAAGGGAAGGATCATCACAAGAAATATAATGGGTCCAGTTAGAATGGGTGACATACTCATGCTCAGAGAGACTTCCAGAGAAGCAAGGAAGCTTGGAATGGGAAGGTGATTTGGATGGTAGAGGAGAAGAAATGCTCGTTCTGCGGTCAGATCATTGAGCCTGGAACAGGCAAAATGTACGTTAAGAAGGATGGAACAGTCTATAACTTTGATAACAACAAATGTTTCAAAAACATGATTGTTCTGAAGAGAGTCGCAAGGAAAACAACCTGGACCGAGAAAGCGGCAATCGAAAAGGAAGCTCACAAGAAGGCAATGGAAAAGAAGGAGTGATCCCCATGACCATGGAGAGAACCTATCTTATGATCAAACCCGACGGAGTACAGCGTGGACTCTGCGGGGACATCATCGCCCGCTTTGAGAAGAAAGGATTGAAGCTTATCGCAATGAAGTTCATGCACATCTCAAAAGAGGTCGCTGAGAATCATTATGGTGAGCACAAAGGGAAGAAGTTCTACGATTCCCTGATCGCATACATCACATGCGGACCCGTACTTGCAATGGTATGGGAAGGCGAGAACGCGGTAGCGGTATGCAGAGGCATGATGGGAAAGACAAATCCTCAGGATTCTCCTCTTGGGACGATCCGTGGAGATTATGGAATGGTAACAGGAATGAATCTCATTCATGGTTCCGATTCCCCCGAGGCCGCTGCAAAAGAGATCTCGATCTTTTTCAAACCAGGAGAGCTGATGTCTTATGACAGAACTCTCGATAAGTGGATTTACGAATAAACCTTTTTCAAACCATTTCTTATTTCCGAAAGGTGATCATGATGGCTATAAGACAACCTGTTGTAAGTGTTCTTGGGCATGTTGACCACGGTAAGACTAAACTTTTGGATAGGATCAGGGGTACTTCTGTTCAGGCCAGAGAGGCCGGGGCGATCACTCAGCACATAGGTGCGACGGAAGTTCCGATTGAGCACATTTATAAGGTGTGCAAAAAACTTATAGGAAATAAAAAATTCGACGTTCCAGGATTGTTGTTTATTGATACTCCGGGGCATCATTCTTTTGTAACGCTTCGTGCCAGAGGGGGATCTTTGGCCGATCTCGCGGTGCTTGTTATTGATATACGTGAGGGACTCATGCCTCAGACAATCGAGTCTATACACATCCTCAGACAATACAAAACACCTTTTGTAATAGCCCTCAATAAGATCGATACCATACAGGGGTGGATCAGTGAAGAATGGCGTCCTTTTATAATATCTGAAAAGACCCAGCAGCAACATACTCTTGATGCCTTTAATGAAAAACTGTATAACATAATGGGGCAGCTTTCTCAAGAAGGAATATCAGCCGATAGATACGATAGAATCGACGATTTCACAAAGACAATTGCACTTGTTCCAATCAGTGCCAAGGAAGGAGAGGGTGTGCCAGATCTTCTTCTTGTGCTAATAGGTCTTGCGCAGCGTTTTCTCGAACAACAGTTGGCAAAGGGAGAGGGACCTGGAAGGGGAACGATCCTTGAGATCAAAGAGGAGAAAGGCCTCGGGATCACAATGGACATGATATTGTATTCTGGAACCATAAAAAAAGGAGATACAGTTGCATTGGGTACTAGAGGAGCGCCATTGATCACTAAGGTGAAAGCGATCCTCAAACCAAAACCATTGGATGAGATCCGCGACCCTAGGGACAGATTCGATTCTGTAAAGGAGATCACAGCAGCTGCAGGTGTGAAAATATCCTGTCAGAACATGGAAGGAGTGATCGCTGGGGCACCCATAAGAGTCGTGAAAGGTGCAAATGATCCTGCAATATCTGAAATGACCGAGGAGACCAGTATCAAGATCGAGACCCAGGAAAAGGGAATAACGATCAAGGCAGATGCTATCGGATCACTTGAGGCTTTGGCGTTCGAAGCCAAGGCTGCGGGCATACCTATAAGGAAATATGGTGTGGGCGACATAAACAGAAGAGACATCGTCGAGACTGCATATGGTGACAAGGTCAACAGCGTGATACTCGGGTTTAATGTCGACATATCGAAGGATGCTGAAGAAGAGCTTTCAAAATTGAATATCAAAGTAATGACCAGTCAGATAGTGTATGCTTTGATAGAGGATTATCAAGATTGGGTGGATGAGTCCAAAAGGAAAACGAATACAGACCTCAGGTCGGAGTTCGCTTTTCCTGCTAAATTCAAGATACTTCCAAATTGTATCTTCCGTGTAAGCAAACCCGCAATAGTCGGAGTGCGTGTGTTGGCTGGACAAATAAGGATCGGAGAGCATCTGATAACGGTCGACGGTAAAGATGCCGGAAAGATAAAGAGCATTCACACAGGGGAAGACGCTCTCAAAGAGGCCAAACAGGGTGACGAGGTGGCCTTAGGTATAGACGGAGTCACTGCTGGTAGGCACATCAACGAGGAAGACATCCTTTACGTGGACCTGATAGGTTCTGCAGTAAAGCAATTGGCGAAGTTGGATCTTACGGAAGACGAAAAGATGGCAATGAGCGATATTATCGGCATCAAGAGAAGAGATGAACCATTCTGGGGAATGTGAGCTCAGGTTGTTTTAATTAGAAAATTGTTGTTCAGGATGCTTCTGTACACACCAAACCTTTATAAACGCTCTTAATATAGGGCGGTTTACAGGTGTTCAAATGGTAGAATTTAAAACTATCGTAAATGATGTTAAGACCGGCAAATCTTATAATGTTACCGTGTCTGGATACCACGCGAGCTCTCTGGATGGAAAGAACATCGGAGACGTCGTGGATGGAATATTTGTTGGACTTCCCGGATATAAGCTTATGATAACGGGCGGAAGCGACGGAAACGGAACTCCGATGAGAGCAGACCTTCCCGGAAAGAAGAGGAAGAAACTTCTCTTGTCCAACAGTCTCGGATATCATGAGGTCTATCACGGTGAGAGGAGAAGGGTCGCTGTTCGCGGTTCCACAGTATCCTCTGAGATCGTGCAGGTCAACATGAAAATTACAGAGTACGGACAAAAATCCATTGAGGAATCTTTTGCCTCAGCAGCTGAGACTCCCACGGAGCACAAATGAAGGTCCCTAAGCAACCTGAGATCAATATCGGAATGATCGGACACGTCGATCACGGAAAGACAACGCTGACAAAGGCACTTTCCGGCGAATGGACCGATCGTCACTCTGAGGAAGTAAAAAGAGGGATTTCGATTCGTCTCGGGTATGCAGATGTAGCTTTCTACAAATGCCCTAACTGTCAAGGTCCTGCGGCATACGGTACTTCTAGCGAGTGTAAGAACTGTGGTGCTAAAACAGATTTCCACAGAGCCGTATCATTCGTCGATGCTCCTGGTCATGAGACCCTTATGGCAACCATGCTTTCTGGAGCAGCCCTCATGGACGGTGCGCTCCTATTGGTGGCCGCTAACGAGAAGTGTCCTCAGCCCCAGACCAAAGAACATCTTATGGCATTATCGATCATAGGTATCGATAAGATCATAATTGTTCAGAACAAGATAGATATCGTCACCCGCGAACAGGCGGTTGAGAATTACAAACAGATCAAGGAGTTCGTTAAGGGAACGGTCGCGGAAAACGCACCGATAATACCAGTCTCAGCCAACCGCGGCGTCAACATAGATATGCTGATAGAGGCGATCGAGGAGAACATAGTATCCAAGATACAGAGGGACGAGAAGGCACAGCCTTTAATGCATGTCGCACGTTCTTTCGATATCAATTCTCCTGGAACCACTCCTGATAAAATGAAAGGCGGTGTGGTCGGAGGTACCCTTATACAAGGTAAGTTGAAGATCGGTGATGACATCGAGATCGTACCGGGAAGAAGGGTGGAGGTCGCAGGTAAAGTTACCTACGAGAAGATCACTGCAAAGGTCATGTCCCTCGAGGCAGGCGGAAGGAGTGTGAAAGAGGTTCTCCCAGGAGGCCTTATCGCTATCGGTACCGGCCTAGATCCCTCGATAACAAAATCAGATGGACTTACTGGAAGAGTAGTTGGAAAACCTGACCATCTTCCGTTGGTTACCCATGATTTCATCATGAAGACCGTTCTTCTTGAACGTGTGGTCGGTTCTTCGGCGGATCTGATGGTCGATGAGATCAAAAGTAACGAACCTTTGATGTTGAGCGTCGGTACTGCTACCACCGTAGGTGTCGTAAAGAGTGCTAGAGGCGGTTCAGCAGAGGTTGTCCTGAAGATCCCGGTGTGCATACTTCCAGGTCAGAGGGTGGCAATCTCGAGAAGGATATCCAACAAGTGGAGACTTATCGGATACGGGATCATAGATCAGTGAAGTCCATGCAAACAGTGGTTCTTGATACAAACGCTTTACTAATGCCTTTTGAAATGAATCTTAACCTTGATCTTTTAGTCACAGATGTTCTCGGTGAGGCTCGCATGGTCATTCCAGAACCTTTATTGGGAGAACTCGCTCGGTCAAAGAATAAGTATGCGAAGGTAGCACTTGCGCTTTCTAAGAAATATGAGGCGATACCAGCTGGATCACGCGGTGATGATTCAGTCATAGAAGTAGCATTGAAGACCAGAGGAATAGTGCTTACAAACGATCGCGAGCTCAGAAGTAGGTTAAGAATGTTAGGGGTCCCGTTGCTTTTTCTCCGCTCGGGGACCCATTTGATCCTTGAAGAACACGACTGAATTATTCAACGATCTCTGCCTTTTCGATGACGACAGGGGTCAAAGGTTTGTCGTTACAATCCGTGCTGACCTTGCTTATCTTGTCGACTACGTCCATGCCTTTTAGAATGGTCCCGAAGACAGGATGGGCATAAGGTGCGCGATGATCTTCTTTGTCAAGATAGGTGTTGTTTACCAGGTTAATGAAGAACTGGGATCCTCCAGAGTTAGGACGTCCTGTGTTGGCCATGGAAATTGTCCCTCTAATGTTGGAGTGTCCTTTTCCGAATTCATCCTCTATTGTGTATCCTGGTCCGCCCATCCCGGTTCCGTCAGGATCTCCACCTTGGATCATAAAATCTGGGATAATACGGTGGAAAATGATCCCATCGTAGAAACCTTTTTTTACAAGTTTTAAGAAATTGCCTGTGGTTATGGGCATATCATCATGCATTTTGATGGTTATGTCTCCCATTGTTGTATGAAAGATGACCTTTGTCATGTTTCCTGATTCCCAGCGATGGTTAATAAATGTATCCGAATAATAAATGTGTGTTAACAGGGCTTTATGCCCAGTTATTTCAATTAAGGTATTTCACACAGTCTTCAATTCCCAGGTCGGCACCCTTTTTCATAAGCTTTAATCCCAATTCTTGTCCTTGAAATGAGGATTTTCCTGTGCAAAGTGATTCTGCCACTTCGTATAGAAGATCCGGTACTTTTTTGAGGTCGTCCGCATCCTCATATTCAAAAAGTTCAGATAGAAGGCCCGTAGTCTCTTCTTCGTCGAATTCCGGGTCGTATCCCTTTATGTAAATTTTTGCCAGGTATAGTGCGGCCACATAGCATCCATCGTCAACAGAGTCTGAATACCAGGATACGGCTGCATCAAGGTCCTTGGGTGCCCCTACACCAGTTTCGTACATTCTAGCGATACAGAATTCTGCGGCTTCGTTTTCCATTTCTGCGGCTTTCATCATTATTTCAAATGCTTTAGCATCGTCCTTATCACGGTAGGATATACCTTCCTCGTACAATTTTGCAGAGATCTCGTTTGTTTTGTTTTTAGAGAAAATGCCCATGTTTGCCATATTGAACATTGACCGATATATTGTTTGTCTTTTTTGTAATGAAAAATATCAGTCCAATCTAAAAATTTTCATCTTATTTTTCATTCATATATGAAAACGTTGTAATTTTTGAAAGAGTAAAATGAGTTTAATTCTGCATTCATGGATTTGATGCACCTGTTGGTCATATTAGTTTTTTTAACCTTAGCAATATGGTAACAAGCATGCAAATGATGATCGTCACTATGATGATCGTAATGAACGCTAACGGACTGGATGCTATCGGGAGATGTACATTCATTCCGTAAAGGCCTACAATTATCATTGGGATGGACAGAATGATTGTTATTGCCGTTAGCCATCTCATATTGACGTTAAGTTTTATGGTTATTACTGTTGAGAATAGGTCTCTTGTGCTGTTCACAATCTCACGATAGATAGTGGCCATTTCGATGGCTTGTTGATTCTCGATTATGACCTCGTCCAACTTTTCTATATGTGCGGCATTGGTTTTTTCTTTAACATACTTGCTCATATTATTGAGTACTAGATTGAATCCTTTCAGAGAAGTGACGAAATGCACGAGTCCTATTTCCATACGGTGCAGTTCTAACATATCGGAAGTGTCGATAGCTGAATGCAGCCTGTCTTCCATTTTTTTACGGGCATCGTTGATCTCTATGAGATTTTGCTGATATTCCTCGGATATCATGTACATGAGACGAATGGCGAATCCTACAGCATCTTCGAGACCGGATTCGTTGCACATTTGAGGAAGACGTTTTTCTGCTATTCTCGGGTCCGCGCTGCAGACAGTGACTATCTTATTATCGCTGACTATGACCGATAGAGGAACGGTGATGAATCCGCTGTTATCGGTCTTATAAGGCACGTCGATTATCATTGACATTATATTGTTGTCAGATTCCCATCTGGAGCTTTCCTCGGAATCCGTGGCAGCATTTAGGAGATATGGGCTGATGTTGAGCTTTTCTGAAATTGTGTGAAGCTCAAATGCTGTGGGTTTGGTTATTCTGATCCAAACACCATTACCAATTTCGGTTACGGGTTCTATTTCTCCCCCTGCAATTTTGAAAAGCTTTATCATCAGACGAAGATAGGAAAGATATTATAAATCGATTTTCAAAATATTTCTACAATACCTATGATTTAAATTCAAATTATTACTTGTATTTTTGAAGAATTATTTTTGATCAAGAAGTAATTACGTATTTACAATTATGATTTTACTGAATTGTTTAAGGTTCACGAGAGTTTATAGTTTGAAAAAAGATCGAATTAGAGCACGTTACATTTTTTGTAAACGATATATGAAAAAATAGGTAAATTTTTTTTTACAATATTTGTTATGAAGTCTTTTTGAATTTGAACATATTCATTTATTATCTTTTAGGACGATCCTCTATTGTTATGTATTGTTTGCACACATGATTCCTTGAGAATGTGGGTTGGAGATATGTAAAATTGTTGTTGGACCATGTTTGGGATGATAGGAAAGCTATATGCGTGAAAATGGGTTAAGTGAGAAAGAAGTGTGCACAAGGCTAGATCAGGCTTATGCACGTGATATCAGATATGATAGCGGTAAGATATTATGCTCAATGTGCACGAATTCGCATCAAGTTGCAAAATTAGCTCAGGAATTATTTGTGGATTCAAATCTGGGGGATCCTGGACTTTTTCAAGGATCCATAGGGTTGGAAAAGGAAGCCATTTTCGAATTAGGTTCCTTGTTGCATTGTGATTCATGTGTGGGCCACATTGTTTCAGGCGGTACGGAAGCGAATTTGTTAGCTATGTACGCTGCAAGAGAAATTGCAGAAACTCAAACGCCAGAGATCATTGTTCCTGAATCGGCGCATTTTTCGTTCAATAAGATATGCAGTATGCTTAGGATAAAGATGGTACCGGCCAGTGTAGATGAGTCGTATAGGGTTGACATCTTGGATGTAAAAAGACACATCAACAAGAATACGATCGCGGTTGTAGGCGCAGCAGGTACAGTCGAATTAGGTGTCATAGATCCGATAGAAGACCTTTCGTCGATTGCTTTGGATCACGGAGTCCCATTACATGTTGATGCAGCTTTTGGTGGTCTGGTAATTCCATTTTTGAAGGATATTGGTTATTCGGTTCCAGATTTTGATTTCAAATTAGAGGGTGTTCAATCCATTACTGTGGATCCTCATAAGATGGGTCTGTCGATAATTCCAGGTGGCGGAATATTGTTCCGTGATAGTCGCATGATGAAAAAGATCAGAACAGAGACGCCATATTTGACAGCACAGTATCAATGTACCTTTGTAGGGACTAGACCAGGAGCTTCAGCCGCAGCAGCATGGGCAGTTTTTTCTACAATGGGTCGTGAAGGATTTAGGAAAAACGTCTCTTATTGTATGGAACTTACAGATTATTTGCAAAAGGAACTGGAAGATGCAGGATTTGAGGTATTGATCAAGCCCACGATGAATGTTCTAGCATTCCGTAGTAAGAACGCGAAAGCGTTGGTAGGCGTGTTGCGGCAAAAAGGTTGGTATGCGTCATATGTTCCTCGTATCGATTGTGTTCGTATCGTACTCATGGCTCACACGACAAAACAGCACCTATTAGATTTCATGGAATGTTTGAAAGAGACGGAAGCAAATGATATTTGATCGAATAAAAGGGTATAGGGCTTTAATTAATTTCGGTGATCATATTGAACATTTTAATTTATGAGCATGTCTCGGGCGGCGGTTCTGTAAACGAACCGATGTCTTCTAGTTCGTTGAGTGAGGGATTCGCCATGCTTCGTGGGGCGGTATCAGATTTCAAGGCGGCAGGTCACAACGTCATTGTTTTATTGGATCCACGTTTTGCAGTAATAGATCCTCCATTGGACGCTGATCGTATCATATTCGTTAAAGGTGATGTTCGTAATACATTGATCGAGGCTTCTAAGGATGCGGAAGCTGCACTTATAATTGCACCAGAAACCGAAATGACCTTGTCTTCCATGGTAGAATTTGTAGAGAGTATTGGATTGTTATCATTGAATTGTGATGCTGATGCCATCACGGAAGCAACAGACAAAGCATCGCTTTACAAACACATGAATCGTATCGGAATACGTGTTCCAGATACTTTTCTTTATAGTGTGAAAGATTTCGCGTATATCGTGCAGGCAGGTCGGAACATAGGTTTTCCTTTGGTGATTAAGCCTGTTAACGGTGCTGGTTGTAGGGGTATAAGCATTGTCAAAGACGAGCAGGAGATCATGGCAGCTGTTGATAAGATACAGGCAGAATCTCCAGACACGCAGATCCTGGTCCAGAAGTTCATCGAAGGTACTTCTGCCAGTGTTAGTTTGGTATCTACCGGTAAAGTGGCTGTGGCGATCAGCCTCAACAAACAGCAGATAACATTAGCGTCTCCGAATGGGACTTCAAGTTACAATGGCGGAGAGACACCGTTGGAGCATTCTCTTAAGGCCAAAGCGTTCGAGATCAGCGAGCGTGTGATCGAGTCTTTTCCAGGACTCAAAGGATATGTGGGGGTCGATTTGATTCTTTCAAAAGAGGAAGTATTTGTGATAGAGGTCAACGCCAGGCTCACATCTTCTTATACCGGGCTAAGAAAAATAATCAAAATCAATGTTGCAGAGGCCATAATGGATGCGATACTCAAAGGTAAGCTTCCAGAGAAAATAGATTACAACGGATATTCGCGGTTCTCGAAGATCTCCATCGAGGGAATTACTCCTAATGCATACACTAGAACATACAATATGATCGGAATCGCATCACCTCCCTTTCCTACAGGAGAGGCCGTCGTTTACTCGATGGTCGTGTCCAAGGGCCCCACTCCAGAGTTAGCGTTAAAAAGGTTCAACCAGGCAGAAAGGAAGATTCAGCAGATATGCCATGAAAAGATCGATTGAGGGTTATTAGAAAATGGATTTCAAATGCCCGTATCCTTCTTTTTCCATCGAATCATATGGTATGAATCTCAATGATGCGCTATTTATGCAGAAGCGTGTACCATTAGGTGACTCAGGGTCATTGTAGAAAACATGACCGAGGTGCGAGTTCCCTGCACGACTGCGTGCTTCTATCCGATGCATGCCATGACTGTCGTCCTTCAACATTACTATTGTGTTGGCATCTATGGCTGATTTGAATCCTGGCCATCCGCAGGAAGTATCGAATTTGTCTCTAGAGGAGAACAGGGGTTCTCCAGTTACCACGTCGACATATATTCCTTTTTCTTTTTTCATATGGTATTCATTCACGAACGGACTTTCTGTATTTCCTTCCTGTGTGATGGCATATTGTTCCGGCGTTAGGGTTTGTCTGATATCCATTTCAGAAGGTCTTTGGTAATCGGCAGGGTTCACGATCATTTTCGCTATTTCATTCATTTTTTCTTCAGATATATGACAGTAACCTCCGGGATTTTTATCCAGGTAGTTTTGATGATATTCTTCTGCGTTGTAGAATGATCTCAATGGTCCGATCTCTACTGTGAAGGTCGTGTGACGCTTCCTCTCGATATTCGATATGCGTTCAACAGTAGCTTTCGATCCTTCATCCGTATAGTAAATGCCGGTTTGGTACTGGGTTCCTTTGTCATTCCCTTGTGCGTTCATCACCGTGGGGTCTATTATGCGGAAGAAGGCGAACAGAATAGCATCCAAACTTATCTTATCGGGGTCGTATTCAATACGCACTGTCTCGCGAAATCCTGTTTTTCCTGTACAAACAGATCTGTAATCTGCGCAATCTTCGGATGATCCATTGGCATATCCGTTGGTGGCATCGATTACACCAGGGATCGATTGCATAAGTTTTTCTAATCCCCAAAAACAGCCACCTGCTAGATAGATCGTATTTGTGCTTTGTTTTCTATTATGACTGTAATCATCGGATGAGATCATATTTACTCAAACACATATTGTAATCTCTTGTATTAGACCTATTGATTGAATAAATTTTAGATTTTAGTAAGATAAAAGTATGATCTGTTCACTGATATCTTATTAAAGAATCATATGAGGCATAATTCAAATTGCTAAAATGTCGTTTTCTTTATTAAAAAAATGTACTAAAGTGCAAACTATGTTTAAAATTCGCAGGCGGGCCTGAAGGGATTCGAACCCTTGGCCGCTCGATTAAGAGTCGAGCGCTCTACCTAGCTGAGCTACAGGCCCACGTATCGGACCTCTTCATTGCTTTCTCATAAATAAAACTGTCTGTTGAATTCTTGTTCAGAAGCATCATCCAACGGGTAAAGGTCTAGCCAATTGATTTTTTTGTTAGGATCATGTAATGCTGATCTTTACATGACATCTGTTCTATCAATGGTCGTTTGCATTTGCATCATTCATATTGGTTGTATTGTACTATTTTCTAGATCAACGCAAATTAATATATCGCCCTCGCATATTCTGATATCGATGATGAAGACACTCAGGGTTAGGGATCTGATGACCACGCAGGTCGTTACGGTCAAACCGACCGATTCACTGAAACAGGCCACAATAAAATTTGCTGTTGACAATGTGACAGGGGCACCTGTGGTTGACAATAGGAATCACGTGGTCGGTATAATCACAGAGAAGGACATCCTTAATCTGATTCTGAAGTATCAAAGTAAATTGGCAAATGATGTAGATCCCCAGTTCCTCCTCGCTGTGCCTATGGACGGAGAAGCAGAGGACCCGAAGGTCAATGAGATAAACAGGGCCGTATCTGAGACGAAGGTAGAGGACGTCATGAAGAGGAGTGTTCTTACGACCACCCCGGACGCAGAGATCATCGAGGCGTTAAAGTCCATGATGGCAATGGACGTGAACCGTTTGCCAGTCCTTGAGAAAGGAATTCTTGTGGGGACCATATCCAGGTCCGATGTAATATTTTTCATCTATAAGAGGAAGGTCTGAGCTTCAGATGTTCGAGGTCCACGTACTTGCCAGTGGCAGCGACGGTAACTGTACGGTGATCCAATTCGACGATGAGGCTGTGATGATAGATGCAGGGGTCAGTTTTCGCAAGATAAAGACCTATATGGATCAAGAGGGTGTAGATCCAAAAATAATCAAGGCCCTTTTGATAACGCATGAACATTCAGATCATATTTTGGGTGCAGGGGCAACAGCAAGAAAGTTGAATTTACCTGTGTATTGTAATAAACCTACTTTCGATGCCAGTAATTTGGGGGCTGTCGAATATCATGAGATACGTACAGCGGATTTCTTTCAGATAGGTGGTATGAAAATAATTCCTCTACCTACTTCACATAATGCTGTTGAGCCCAATGCATTTCTTGTAGAAGAAGATTGTAAAAAAGCGTTGTTGGCGACAGACACAGGAAAAATGACATTCCAGATAGAGCATGCGTTGGCAGAGGCCGACATAGCAGTCATAGAGTCGAATTACAATAAGAAAATGTTAGTCGATGGTCCATATCCAGCATATTTAAAAAAGCTAATAGATAGTGACCAGGGGCATCTTTCCAATGTAGATTGTGCTGCAGCGATAAAACGTACCACCAATGATAAGAGGCAGATTTTTTTGGCACATCTTAGTAAGACCAACAATACACCAGATACGGCCAGAGAAGAGGTCGCTAATCTGACCGGTATAAGACGCATGAAATTAGATTGTTTGGAATTCCAAGGGGATACCAGGACCTTGAGATTTTAATCATGCAGAAGGGGTAAGCAGTATTGCCTTTTCTCTGTGAATCAATACGTTTGCCATTACTTTGGGCATCATTATGACGTCTTCCTTTGATAATTTATAATCGCGGTCCGGTCCGGAGAATTCTGGGAGGTCTTCTGTGATACGTACGAGTACTAAGTCCTCCTCATCTTTGATCAATTCCACGGTCTCGATAACAGGCGGTATATCGACTGAAACAACGGGCTCTTCTTTTTTGACAGTACGTATCGGAGTAAAGACCCCATCTTCCTGTGCCATCAGATTCTCATTCGGTTCTTGATCCTCATCGGGGAATTCATCAAAAAAAGGTTCTTCCGTTTCAGGTTCCGGTTCGTAATGCACTTCCTCATCGGATTTAAATTCCACCGGTGGAGGAGTCAGTACCTTAGCTGGTTCAGGAGGGAGGGGTACTTTCTTGATCTCCACAATCGGATCTATTCTCAAGGTATCGTATTTTTTATCACCTGTCATGCGGGAGATGATGCTACCTTGTCTTCTGGAGGTCTCGAGTATACCATTGTAGTACTCTTTCTCTTCAACAGTCAGTTGTTCTATCATGTTCTGTGCACCCATTGCACCTCTCAGTGCTAGTGAGCAGATCTTTTGCATGCGTAATTCAACGATCTCTTTTGATAATTGTTTGGCTTTTTTCCTGCGTTGGTTGGCACCCTCACATATAAGGGAGTCAGGGTCCATTGACAGTTGTTTACTATATTCTGTGTTGAGTGCCATTAGCAGTCCAGCTATGGCGGGGTAGAGATCCTTTCTTACGGCAGAGAGAGTGGGGGCTTTCTTCTCCACCCTGTAGAGTGCAGTAAGATCCTCGAAATCGAGGGGGTCTTGAACAGAATTTAACATCGATACCCCATTTTCATGTCGATATTTGATTGTATTGGAACCAAAAAGACGATATCATCATTGGTCCATGTATCCGTATGGAACTTCGAGACGCATCTCGTGTTGTAAAGGACGGATTGGAGGTAGATGTTCTCGTGTCTCCACGTTCAAACAGATCGGGTTCAGAGGGGTTCGATGAATGGAGAAAGAGATTGATCTTGAGGATCAAATCACCGCCGCTTGATGGAAAGGCCAATAAAGAAGTTGAAGCCATGATGAAAGAGATGTCCGGTTGCTCTTCTCAGATAATAAGCGGTCATTTGAACAGACAGAAGACGGTTCATATACACGGAGACGGTGAAAAGATACTTTCTGTCATGGAAGGTAAGATATGAACGATGCCGAAAGACTGGAGGCAATAGATAGGGTCTTGGAGGATCTCTCTACAATGTCTGAGGACCATATGATCCTCGTCGAGGGAATGAATGACGAGAAGGCCCTCAGGGCACTAGGCATACATGGCCTATTTGGACATATACAATCAGAAGGTGGACCGATAAAAATCGCGGAACGCGTATATGAGCGCAATATGAAGGCAGTCATCCTTACGGATTGGGATCGTAAGGGAGGAATATTATCCTCTGAGTTGGGCGATCAGTTGTCTGCCTTGGGCGTGAAATTTGACAGTACCGTTAGGAAGAGACTTTCTATTTTGTGTTCCAGTTACATCAAGGATGTTGAGTCGTTAGATTCCTTTATTCGTCGTCTTTACGAGTAGATCAATAGGTTTTCCTAATGTTATTATTATAAACCCCTGGTGCGATATTAATTCATGTCTAACGACAAGGCGGGAAGGCCTTTATTTGTTACGATCATAGGTATATTATACCTTTTGATTGGTGTTTTGGCATTGATCTTCGGTATCGCTGTAGCCGCTGGAATTTCCATCGGAGATGATACGATTGGTGTTGCATTAGGTGCAGTCGGTGTTGGTATCGCAATCATCTATGCTGTAATAGGGTATGGTATCCTAAAAGGATGGAAGATAATGTGGTACCTAGGAGTGATCTTCGCGATCATAGGAATCATCATCGGTATTCTTGCATTCCCTATAGGTCTTATTGCATTGGTAATCGATCTAGTGATTCTGTACTATTTGTTCCGTCCTGGAGTCAAACAGTTCTTTGGTGTCTGAGAAAACAAATCCCGCCTTCGGGCGGTGTTCTTTTATTTTTGCATGATTAGGATACATGCAATCTTTACACCTTTGTTCCACAGGTCTGAAATACTCTGAATACTGTACTGCAATCGTATGACTGGGGCATTCATAGTCTTCGAAGGAATAGACGGTTCTGGAAAGACTAGCATTTGTGAAAGGGTTCGTGTGGAATTAGAGAAAAATGGCAAGCACGTCATGGTCACTCAGGAGCCCACGCACGACGAGATAGGGACGTTCATCAGAAGTGGCATTGTATCAGGCATATCTCAGAGAGCAGAAGCGTTGCTTTTTGTGGCTGATAGGGCCGTTCATACGGATAGAATAAGAAAACTCATTGAAGATGAATACATTGTCATTTGCGATAGGTATTTTGCTTCCACGGTCGCATATCAATCCGCACCATTGGACGGCGTTGCTCTCGATCAAGAATGGCTGTTACAGTTGAATTCTCCGGTAATTCGTATGCCAGAGATCACGTTCCTTCTGGATATCGATGCCGAGAAGAGTATGAAGCGCGTCATCAATAGAGGGGAGAAAAGTAAATTCGAGAACATCGAATATCAACGCTGCGTACGTAGCAATTATATCAAACTTGCAAAACAATTCAATTTCGTCATAATAGACGCTGATCGTATCCAGGACGAGGTTCTGGAAGATATCATGAAAGTAATATGGGAGGTTATTTGATGCACCCGTCCGAAGAAATATACTGTGAGAAGAGCAAAAGACTGAGAGGAAAGACCATTGTTGTGGGAATGACAGGAAGCATTGCGATAACGGAATGTTTCTCTATGATAAGAGAGCTTATAAGGCATGGTGCCAAGGTCATTCCGGTAATGACGCCGAGTGCTGTAAAACTTGCGGCCCCTGATGCGATCGAGTTCGCTTGTGGTATGAAACCCATAGTCGAGTTAACTGGCCAGACAGAGCATATTAGATATTTGGGCGATTCTACAGCCGATCTTTTTATGATATTTCCCGCAACTGCAAACACGATATCCAAGATAGCGAACGGCATCGACGACACGGCTGTAACATCATTTGCCACAGTTGCACTCGGAAGTAAAATACCGATAATTGTTGCACCAGCGATGCATGAACATATGTATAACAATCCAGCCGTTAGCAAGAATATCAAAACATTGGAATCTTTGGGGATACATATGATCGGGCCTCACTTGGATGGTGTGAGGGCCAAGATCGCATCAAAGGATGAGATTGTTGAATGGACGATAAGGTGTCTTTCAAGAGCGGACCTTAATGGAAAAAATATACTCATTATCGGAGGGCGCAGTGAAGAACCACTTGATTCAATGAGAATAATAACAAATCGTTCTACAGGATTAATGTCTCTTGTATTGGCATTGCGTGCATTCGAGCGTGGTGCTAAAGTGGAGCTTTGGATGGGAGCTTGTAATGTACCTCTTCCCGATTATGTAAAAGTAAGGAGATTCAACACAGTTTCAGATCTGGTATCCATGATAGATGCGATAGACCACGATTATGTGATCGTTCCTGCTGCATTGGCAGATTTTGCACCGGATTTCACTCAAGGAAAAATACCCAGTGATCATAAGTATGATATGATGCTCAATCCTGTTCCTAAGGTATTGCCTATGATCCGTAAGAAATGTGAGAAGGTCATAGGATTCAAAGCTGAATCGGGATTGGACGCGAATCACCTGGAAGAAAAGGCCAGACAACGTATGGACCTTTATGGATTGATGGCAGTAGTTGCAAATGATATTGATTCTGTAGGAAAGGTCTCTACATCTGCCTTATTGATAACCAAAGATGGTTCAAAGGACATAACTGGTTCCAAGACAGAGATATCTGATGCAATTTTGAATCTTTGTACGGAGAAACAATGATAAGTGCCTTTTGTCCAGCACATATAACCTGTTTCTTTCAGCCAGTGGATGCTCCAGATATAATATCTAAGGGATCCAGGGGCGCAGGAATACGTTTGGACAAAGGTGCCAAAGTATCACTGAGCGAGAACAGGTCTCCGCATACGCAAATAATTATGGACGGCATTGTTTCTAATGCACCTGTAACAAGAAAGCTGCTAGATCTGGCACTTCCAGGCAGGGGATTCGAGGTCACAATAGAGAACGACCTCCCTACCGGACAGGGATTCGGGATGAGTGCTGCGGGTGCAATAGCAGCGGCACTTTGTGCAGAGGAGATTGAAGGGTTTGGAAGACACGAGGCATATGCTTTAGCCCATCGTGCTGAAGTAATGATGGGCGGGGGATTGGGGGATGTATCGGGTATAATGGGCAATGTTCCTCAGCCTGTTCGTATACGTGCAGGGTTGCCGCCGATAGGAGAAGTGATAGGAACAGATGTGGTGTTAGGAAGCATGTCCGTTGTTATCTTAGGTCCAAAGATGAGTACGTCCCAAGTATTGAACGATCCAATGAAATACAAGGCAATTTGTGAGGCAGGACGTTCTGCTGTCGATGATTATCTATTATCTTTTTCAAAAGAATCGCTTTATAGCATATCCAATAGGTTTTCTGGACTGATAGGTCTCCAGAGTATAGAGATGTGCAAGGCTATGAAAGATCTTAAACTACAAGGTATAAGCTCAGGAATGTGTATGTTGGGGAATAGCATTTTTGTGGATTCTTGTCCTGATGTGGTTTCAGAGATCGTCGGAGATATTCCGGTGTTCGGGATAGAACCTACAGGCAGGCCAGCCGAGGTCATTCAAAAAGTGTGAAGAGAACGTCGTCACCACCAACATCGAAAAGACCGATCCTGGCACCGCAATCGAGCCATCCATGGGCATAATTGACTGCGGCAAAGGCTGTAACAAGATCGCCCTCTTCTCTGAAATGCTTGGCATCATTGTAATAGGATGTGGCCATTTTGAGAAAATCATCAGCCAATCTTTTATTATAGGAACGATCTGGAGCTGCGATCTTTAGTTTATCTAACGCTCTGCGAGTTATGTCGAGATATCTGTCGATCTTCTCATCGGTGATCGTGTCTTGCATGTGTCCATTGATGTATGTGGGTTGATAAAATCCTATTGTAACCTTCAATGTGTGGAAGCGAATTTATTATAATGCTTTGCGATGACCATATATGATAGTTATTGGGGGTTCTTCTTCCAGAGACCTCGCCAAGGAAACGGCATCGATCATTGGCTGTCCATATGTCCAGTCTGCTTCGATGAGATTCCCTGATGGTGAATGTTATGTTAGGATCGATAGCGAATCGTTAGATGATGATGTCGTGATCATCCAGAATACCTATCCCGATACCAGTATGATAGAGATGTTTCTTCTCCAGAATGCTGTAAGAAATATGGGCGCCAGGTCGATAACAATAGTGATTCCTTACTTTGGTTACGCAAGACAAGACAGGATATTCAAACCAGGAGAGGCAGAGAGTGCGAAGGTAATGTGCAAGCATCTCAATCTTTATTGCGATCGTGTATTGACAATAGATCTTCACAAGGAGAGTACTTTGGATCACTTTACTTGCTCGCATAAGGATCTAAAGGCGGCTGCAGCCATAGCTGATTATTTTTCGAAGAAGAATATAGACCTCGTCCTTTCTCCTGACGTAGGAGCGGCAGGACGTGCAAAGGACGTAGGAGAAAGAATGGGCGTACAATACGATCATCTCGAGAAGACCAGACTTTCTGGGTTTGAGGTACGTATTGCCCCTGCAAAAATGGATTGCAGTGGGAAGAACGTCCTAATAATAGATGATATGATCTCCACAGGTTCTACTATAGTTGCCGCTAAACAGGCATTGGTGGAGGCAGGGGCCAAGAGTGTGTCGGTAGCATGTACACACGGGGTTTTCGTAAGCAATGCTTTGGAGAAGCTGAGAGGAAATTCTTTGGATGTTGTCATGTGCTGTAACACCATCGAAAATAGTGCATCCCTCATTTCTGTCGCCCCTATTGTGGCGAAGGCACTTATGGAGAAGTGGTGAGAATGAAGAAAGAAGAGAATTTCAACGATTGGTACAACGAGATCGTGGAAAAGGCCAATCTTTCCGATAAGAGATATCCCGTCAAGGGAATGAATGTCTGGACCCCTTATGGATGGAAGATCATGAGGATGATAGACACGTACATCCGGGAAGAATTAGATGCAACAGGGCATGACGAGGTATATTTCCCGTTATTGATCCCGGAGACGGAATTCAAGAAGGAGAAGGAGCACATTAAAGGATTCGATTCCGAGGTATACTGGGTAACTCACGCGGGACTGAATGAATTGGATGTTCGTCTCGTCATAAGGCCAACATCTGAGACGGCAATGTATCCTATGTTCTCATTGTGGATAAGGTCTCATCAGGACCTTCCACTCAAGGTATATCAGATAGTCAATACGTTCCGGTATGAGACAAAACAGACCAGGGCTTTCATCAGGGTCCGTGAGATCCATTTCTTCGAATCCCATACATGTCACGATTCTGAAGAGGATGCACAGAGGCAGATAGACGAAGATACTGAGATACTCGCGAAGATAGCTAAGAGACTTTGTCTTCCATACACTTTGTCCGTTCGTACAGAATGGGACAAATTTCCAGGGGCATATTACACAGTGGGTATAGATACAGTGATGCCGAACGGTAAGACCTTGCAGATAGGTTCCATACATCATTATCGTACCAATTTCTCTGAGCCATATGAGATCACTTTCGAGGATGATAACGGAGAGCACAAGTTCGTACACCAGACAACTTATGGTATGAGCGAACGTCTTCTAGGGGCGGTCATCGGTGTGCATGCTGATGACAAAGGGTTGGTCATGCCACCGGAAATAGCATCGTTCCAGATCGTGATAATCCCTATTCTTTCAAAGAATAATACGGATATGGTTACTGCAGAGTCTGAGAAATTATACAGGACCCTCGTAAATGCTGGCCTTCGTGTCAAATTGGATGATAGAGATGCAAGACCAGGTAGCAAATACTACGACTGGGAAATAAAAGGAGTACCTTTACGCTTAGAACTCGGGGGCAGGGACATCGAGAACAGCGTTGTGACCTTCGTTAGAAGGGACACTGGTGAAAAAGGAACAATGGATCTCGAATCCGTAGCAGACGGGGCCAAATTGATGTTGGATGTTATTGCGGATTCCATGTATGCAAAAGCAAGAGTGATACAAGAATGCCATATGCAAGACATAGAGAGCATGGAGAATGTACCAGAAGATAAGATCCTACGGTTTGGATGGTGTGGATGTCCAGAATGCGGTCACGCTTTCGAAGATAAGTATGAAATCAAGATCCTGGGTCATGCATACGGACACGATCAAAAATTCAAAGGTAAGTGCATTGTTTGCGGTAAACCCACGGATAAACAAGTGCTTGCTGCGCACACGATGTGATTTGAATGTCAATAGAAGAGAATGAGTTCGTGTATCTTCTGGATCCTAACGGAAAGAAGATATGGCTTAGGACCGAGTCCAAGATGCTTAAGATATCCTCTCTAGGTACTTTGGACGGTTCTAGGATAATAGGGTTGGAAGACGGTTCCCGCATTAATATCGTTGGAAAGGAATATACTGTTTTCAGGCCAGGTGTTATCGAACTCATCGAATCTCTTGACAGGGGAGCTCAAATAATAACTCCGAAAGATGCGGCTACAATAATTATGAACTGTAGTATCAAATCAGGAGATCTAGTACTAGAGGTCGGTGCTGGGTCTGGAGGATTGACAACTGCACTTTTGAATTCAGTAGCACCACTGGGCAGGGTTCACACGATCGAGTTCAAAGAAGAGAATGCTCAGCGCGCACTCAAGAATGTTCGTCGCACGGGCCTGGATAAGTATTGGTCGTTCACGATTGGCGATGCCCGGAATGTCCAAATAGATAACATTATTGCCGATACCCTCACTTTGGATATGCCAGATCCATGGTTGGCACTAGATAATCTGCTACCCAATCTAAGGAACGGTGGCAGGTTGTGTGCTTATGTTCCGAATGCAAATCAAGCAGAATCGATAGTCAATGCACTTCGCGAAAAGGATTTTGCGGACGTTTATGCTTTGGAGAATCTACAGCGTGGTTTAGAGGTCCATCCAGGTGGAGTAAGGCCTTCATTTGAGATGCTGGGACATACAGGATATCTTATATTTGCAAGGAAAAGGGTACCTCTGTGAGGCATCTGTTCCTTCGCAATATTTTATTTACGCGCTCGTAATACAATCAGTAATGGCAGTAATCGAGATCAGAATCGAGCTCAAGAAAGGCGTTGCCGATCCTGAGGGAATGAACACAAAAAAGACACTCGAGTCCCTTGGTTTCGAGGGTATCGAGAATGTCAGGACCATAAAGATGTTTGAGGTCACACTTGACATGCCTGCGGACAAAGCAAAACAGAAAGGAGAGGAAATGTGCAAAAAACTTCTCGCTAATCCTGTTATACAGAACTACTTTGTAACCGTGAGATGAGCAGATGTCCAAAGGACCAATGATCAAAAGGGATGTACCATTCTCGCTTTATGAGGTTGACATCCTAAATGCTGATGATAAGGACCTGAACAAGATCTCTAGAGATATGAGTCTCAGTCTTTCTTTGGAAGAGATGAGGACCATCAAAGATTATTTTGTAAGAGATGGAAGGAATCCGACGGATGTAGAACTTCAATCGCTTGGACAGGCATGGAGTGAACATTGTTGTTATAAGAGTTCAAAGCCGATCCTCAAGGAGTTTGTATTCGGTATCGAACGTGATGATGTTCTTTCCAGAGGTGATGCTGGAGTAATGGTGTTCGACGATGATTATGGGTATGCGTTAAGGGTCGAGAGCCATAATCACCCATCTGCAATTGAGCCCTATGGAGGGGCGGCAACAGGGATCGGAGGAATATTGAGAGATGTCGTCTGCATGGGTGCCCAGCCCATTGCATTGGCCGATCCTTTATGTTTCGGTCCGATAGATACCAAAGAAGAACTGCCAAAAGGTATCAAGCACCCCCGTTATCTAGTGAGCGGTGTGGTTGCGGGCATAAGAGATTATGGTAACCGTTGCGGTATACCCACTGTCACCGGGGGATTCTTCTTTGATGAGAGGTACACCGGGAATTGCCTGGTAAATGTTGGATGTTTTGGTATAGTCAAAAGGAAGGACCTCGCGAAGAATTATGTGGGGGGCCCAGGAGAGGTAATGATCCTCATCGGTGGACGTACAGGAAGAGACGGTATACACGGTGTTAATTTTGCATCCAAAGATCTCACTTCGACCTCTCAGGATGATTCGAGAGGCGCTGTTCAGCTCGGAGACCCCATAACCAAGGAGCCTGTGATACACGCATGTTTCGAGGTAAATGCGAAGCATCTCATTACGGGAATGAAGGATCTTGGAGGGGGCGGTCTCAGCTGTGTCATAGGTGAGATGGCACTGGGGGCCGGATGTGGAGCCGATGTGGACCTGGAGAACGTTCCCCTTAAGGAGACGGGGCTTGCTCCGTGGGAGATATGGGTTTCCGAATCTCAGGAACGCATGATGTGCAGTTGCAAGCCAGAGAATGTTGAAAAGGCACTCGAGATATTCAAAATGTGGGACGTGCTCGCAACGCCAATTGCAAAAACAACAGACACGCCTCGCACTCGTATCTTCTGGAAGGGAGAGTTAATATTTGATATGGACCTGGAATTTCTTACTGGTGGACCGGTATATCACAGGCCTTATGTGCTTCCCAAGGTCTATAAGAAGGAGAACGAGGTCTTCCCTAAGATTCCCAATGATAAAGATGTCATTCTTACACTGCTTTCAGATTTGAATGTAGCATCAAAGGAATGGGCGATAAGACAATACGATCATGAGGTACGTGCATCTACGGTCATACACCCAATGGTGGGAAAGATGAATGAGACCGGGCCTGGAGATGCGGCAGTTCTGATGCCTGTACCAGGCAGGTGGAAGGGACTTGCTATTGCAACTGGATGCAATCCTTGGTTCACAGCCGGAGATCCATATAATGGTGGTATGTCCAGTATAGATGAGGCGTGTCGTAATCTTGTGGCTGTAGGCGCTAGACCTAATGCTTTCACAGATTGTCTTAATTTTGGCAATCCTGAGAAACCAGAAAGACTAGGAGAACTGAGAGAAGCTGTGAGAGGAATAGGCACCATTGCAAAAGGTCTCGGGATACCAATTCCTTCAGGAAATGTCAGTTTGTATAACGAAGCCCCAGGAGGCATATACATCCTGCCAACTCCCATGATAGTTGGATGTGGGCTTATTGATGATCTCAGAAAGGCAATAACTGCAGATATGAAGAAAGTAGGTTCATGTCTTTACATTGTGGGGGAGACCAAAGATGAGATGGGGGCATCTCTCCTTTTCCGTAAATTTGGAGGAAAAGAAGGGCAGGTGCCTGCCGTGGATATTCCTCACCTTAGGGCGGTCATGGATAAGCTTTTGGATGCAATGGATAAAGGGCTCGTTATGAGCTGTCACGATTGTTCTGATGGAGGTTTGGCCGTTGCTGTTGCCGAGATGTGTATATCAGGTCAGATAGGAGCAGAGGTCGATCTAACTGCGTTAGGGGATCTGGACATGAAAGTCAAGCTCTATTCGGAAAGCAATTCCCGTTGGATCGTAGAGATCGATGGGAAGAAAGCAGATAGATTCGAGACGATCTTGGGCGATGATGCGAAATGCATCGGAATTTCTAAAGGGGACACTCTCAAGATAAAGGGAACGAAAATAGCAATTCCCATATCGGAGATGAGGAAAGCTTGGAATGATCCAATATGGAATATAATGGGGGGTGCGCATCAATGAAGGATATAAAAGTGTGTGTGCTCAGAATAGAGGGGACCAACTGCGAGGATGAGATGGCCGAAGCCTTCAACATGGTTGGTGCAAATGCAGAGAAGGTCCATTTGAAACAGTTAAGCGGAGACGTCTCTGGTGACCTTAGAAGGGATTTGGAAGACTACGACATACTTGCGTTGCCTGGTGGGTTCTCTGCTGGAGATTATGTCCGCGCAGGAGCGATATTTGCCGCAAGGATAAAATCTTCAGTGGGGACTCAACTAAGGAGATTTGTGGAAGAAGAGAAACCAGTTTTAGGTGTCTGTAATGGATTTCAGATATTGGTGGAATTAGGGTTGCTTCCCGCTTTTGATGATATAATGTCTGCAGAACCTACGGCTGCATTGTATACGAATGATTCTGCGAGATTTGAATGTCGTCCTACCGTTCTTAGAAATGACAATAGGGGGAAATGCATATTCACCTCTGAGGTCGCTCCTAAGAAGCTTTTGACAATACCTTCCGCTCATGGAGAAGGGAAGCTAATGAGCATGGACCCCGAATTCGTTCAGAGATTGGAGGATAACGATCAGATCGTGTTCAGGTATGTAGAACCGGATGGAAGTTCTCCGGATTACCCATGGAACCCTAACGGTTCGCCTTCAGATATTGCAGGCATATGCAATCCAGCAGGTAATGTCTTGGGAATGATGCCCCATCCTGAGCGTGTTATGACAAGATTTACACACCCTGATTGGACTAGAGGATACGAATCCGAATACGGGGACGGCAGGGTCATATTCACATCAGTGATGAAAAGTCTTGTGAAGTGATGATCATTGGACGGCCAGATGTACTGGCCGTCTCATTTTTAATTAATGATATCAGATACTGACCCTGACGTCCACACGGTCGCCATTACCGATACTAAGTGTTCTTCTTAGGTGGTAGTGGCATATGATCTCGATGACATCTGCGTAATGGGACCTTTCTGGTACAACAATTGCACAATCGATATTCCTTATCTTTGCCTTATATGCAATAACATTCCCAAAACTTCTGCCTTCGCTAATAAATCCATCTATGGTCTGTCCAGACGTGCTTCTGATGACATCAAGTTTACCAATATCGTCTTTATCAACCGTTATGTTAAGTGTTCCTTCAAACGGTCTGAATCCGAGTTTCTTCTCAAATTGATCCATGTATCCAGGTTGACAGATGTAATAGCCGCCTTCGCCCATTCCTTCTGTGACCTTTCCATGGATCGTTATGTGGTCCGTCAGTTCAAATATTCTGCGATACTCGTTATATTCTTTTTTGAGCTCTTCGACTCCGCGAGGAGTAAGTTTAATTCTTTGTCTTCTTGCTCCTAGGTCACGTATGATGAGCTTTTCATCAAGCAGTTCGAGTATCCTTTTTGACGCTGACTGTTGGCTCATCTCTAACGTATCGCCGAGTTCTCTGGATGATACGGCGATATAGTCGTCGATACCACCGAGAAGTGCGATCTTCCTTAGTGCGAAAGTGTATTTTTCGTCCACATTCACGGTCAATTCATTTGAGGATTTAAAATTACCGTAATTTTGGTAATTGAGATAAATATGGTTAAAAGGAAAAGGCCCTAAAGGGCCAATTTTTTTAAAGTTTAGCGTTCAACCATTTTTTAGACGATGGGAGGGTCTCGAGGATTACGATACAGACATCGAAGATCAATAGGACGATTCCTGCCCACAACTCAAAGTATCCAGCCGCCATGCAACCTGCAATTATGCCTAGATTGATGAAGGATACAAAAAGTGCAACTCTCCAGTTCCACTGGCTATTTTTTACAAATGCTCCGGCCAGTGCGAAGAATAGGGCTGCGGTTAGCATATAGAATGCAATGGTCGGGAGGATATTGTCCTCGGGTTTGTAGAACAGTGCAAGACATGCTACACTGAAAACTCCTCCGAGAAGCCCCAGTCCACATGCTGTTTTGATTCCATTAGGTGTGACACTCATTTTCATACTTCCTTTATGCAATATCCTTAATGTTTGGTTTTGATAACATCATGTCGGTTGCCGCTACGATAATCCAGATCATCGCACCGATAGCAGCCCATGCCTCGAATGTGGCCAGATTATATCCCACGTATATTCCCATGAGTGTGATGACGATTACAATGGGTACGGCCGCAAAGACCTCATGTCCATTCATCCAGAATCCTCCAGCATACAGGCAAACTGCTATGAAAATAAAGAATCCCATTGTGTACGCGACAAGGTTATGAAGATCACCGTTTCCAACGTCCTTCGTTATGATCCCTACAAGGAAAAGAAGAACTGCACCGATCACTAGGAGGATCCCCCCAGCGGAAATACATTTGTTGTTCGAATATATCGTTGATGCAAATCCGAAGATCGCAAGGAATATGGCGGTCAGCATGCAACAACCGTAGTTGAAGAAGTATTTGGCATCGGTGTCAGAGACTCCAAAATCGGAAAGAGTGTTCTTTCCGAATACCCATGCAGGGTCGAGTGCAGCCGCACAGATCCAAGAGATCGTGAACACAGCGATGGCGATGATGCCAAACCAGGCGAACGCAACGTTGTGTGGTTTTTTCACTAACATGAATCCTGAATCCTCATTGGGTTAAATTAGGTTTGCGTACGCGCGGGATAAAAAAGTGTATATCGTTATACCATATGGGACTGTACGAGGATAAAATGAGGAATCTATTCTTTGTTGGAACCGCAGGTAGCGGAAAGAGTACATTGGTTGGAGCATTCAAAACTTGGCTCGAAGATAACGGAGTGGATTCTATCGTAATCAATTTGGATCCAGGAGCGGAAACGCTACCATATACGCCTAACATCGACATAAGGGAGTGGATATCTTTGGACGAGGTCATGAGTGAATATGGGCTCGGACCGAACGGTGCGCAGATCGTTGCAGCGGATCTGATGGCGGTAAACATAAGGAAGATGATGGATGTCGTGGAGACGTTTAAAACGGATTATGTGTTGATCGATACGCCTGGACAGCTTGAATTATTTGCATTCAGAGAGTCATCTGATAGGATCGTCACGGCATTCGGCAAGGATAAGTCCATGCTGGTGTATCTTTCGGATCCCACACTCTGCAGAAGCCCAAACGGTTTCATTTCTTCCATGATGCTTTCATCCATAGTAGAGTTTAGACTCCAGCTCCCCACGATCAATCTGCTGTCAAAATGTGATATGTTCAAAGAGGAAGAGACTGACAGAATGATAGCATGGTTCGAAAATTCCGATGTCCTTTACAGCGATTTAATGGACGATAGGCGTAATTCAGAGTCAGTAGTAGGTATGGAATTGCTCAAAGCTCTTGATAATATGGGAAGATTTGGAGAGATACGTTCTGTTTCCGCACAAGAGGACATAGGTCTAGGGGACATCTATTCAGCAGCTCAGTTGGAGTTCTTTGCAGGAGAAGACACGTCCAGAGAGTGATTTTAGTTAGAATAAAAAGGTAAAGTGTTTGAATAAAGATGTTTGATCATCCGAACATGTATGCGGGCACTGACTTGATCTTCGCTCTTCCCGCTTCCATTACTTTTTCTTTTGCAGCTACGAAATCGTCCATGGTTATTGTGTCGCGATTGTCCCTTATGGCTAACATTCCAGCTTCTGTGCATATGCTTTTGATCTCTGCACCAGATGTACCGTCTGTCATCTCTGCGAGCTTTTTCACTTGAACGTCCTTAGTGATACTCATTTTTGCCAGGTGTATCTTGAATATCTGCGTTCTTCCATCAACATCAGGCAGACCGATCTCGATGATACGGTCGAATCTTCCAGGTCTAAGTAGGGCATCGTCCAAGATATCTGGTCTGTTGGTGGCACCTATTATTTTGACGTCGCTCATGGGAGTGAATCCATCAAGTTCGGAAAGAAGCTGCATCAGGGTTCTTTGGACCTCGCGGTCACCTGATGTCGCAACATCCATTCTTTTTGCTCCTACCGAGTCAAGTTCGTCTATGAAGATGATACTCGGGGCTTTTTCTTTCGCAAGCTCGAACAATTCGCGTACTAGTCTTGCGCCTTCTCCGATATATTTCTGGACAAGTTCCGATCCCACTAATCTTATGAAGGTGGCTTTTGTAGCGCTAGCAACGGCTTTTGCCATCATCGTCTTACCTGTTCCCGGAGGACCCACCAGTAAAACTCCCTTCGGGGGTTCCACACCTACCTTTGCATATAGCTCAGGCCTTAGTAGGGGATCTTCAACAGCTTCGCGGAGTTCCAGCATCTGTTTGGAGAGTCCACCTATGTCCTCATATGTGACATTAGGTTTATCGATGATCTCAGCGCCTGTCACTACAGGGTCCAAAGGTGCAGGAAGCACACTCATGACTGCAAGCGATTGTTTGTTGAGGGATACCCTTACGCCGGGAGTCAGTTCTTTCGGGGATATGTATTCGGAAACAGACACAATGAAGTCCGGTCCGGTCGAGCTTTTTACGACCACACGGTTGTCCGGAAGTATGTCACGTAGCGAACCGATTATCAGCGGCGGGCTTTTTAGTCTCTCATTCTCTGCCCTAACGCGTGACAGTTCTTTCTGAAGCCTGAAATTCTCTCCTTCAGAGTAACGTTTCTCGTTCTCTGCATTCTGGAGGTCTTCCATTAGTCTAACGTTCCTTTCTTCGAGCGTGACTAATTTGGTCTTCAGTTCCTCAATTTGAGTCTCGTCGTCCATAGTATCCCTTTTAGGGATTATGCCCTCCCCTTTTATTACTTTTCCGTGTCAAAAGTAATTGAGCGTGCGGTAGACTTAATAACGGCCTCATCAATGACAATAGCAATGATCTGCGAAATGTGTGGAAATGAGTCACCTGCAACCAAAGCGATGATGGTCGAAGGAACGAAACTTATGCTTTGTCCCAATTGTGCCAGATTCGGGGACGAGTATAAGGCATCGTCCAAAGTTGGCGTTTCAGCCCCTAATAAGGCGGTCATAGAACAAAGGTTGGATAAACGTGAGAGAAGAATGCAGACACGCGACGTATATGCTACAGCGGGTGTTGCGGAGATCATAGGCAATTACGGCGTGGCCGTTCGTGAGGCTCGCGAGAAAAAAGGGATGGACCTGGAGCAATTTGCCGCATCGATATCTGAGAAGAAAGGAATACTCGCCAAGGTAGAGTCCAATAATCTTGTTCCTGATGATAAATTAAGGGCAAAATTGGAAAAAGCGTTGGACATAAAGCTTACTGAGATCGTTATTCCTGGGGCTACAGTCGGCAGTGGAAAAACCAACGGTTCGATGACCCTCAGTAATTTCATAAAAAAGGAATGATCATTTCTTCGACGCGGAGATGTATACCAGATCATAGTATCTTGCTATATCTGCGCCCCGGTCTCTGAGGACGATAAGGGCGGCAACTTCCGTGTCGATGTTCAATTTTTTTACGATTTTGTTGCATTCAGAGATAAATGTACCTTTTTGCATTCCTATAGACGTTGCAATTTCCATAAGTTTTGGAAGTAAAGCATCATCGTCCTTTTTCATTTTCTCTTTTTTGATCTGAGTCTTGGGTGAGGCTTCTTTTTTATCAGGAGATGCGGTTCTTATGAATTCCAGAAGTTCTCTGGATGGTTTGTAAGCGACAGGCACATCGATGGTGGTCAGATCCCCAGTTGCTTTCAAGAGTCCATCTGGAGTAGCAGTGACCAGTTCTTCAGATACAATCAACTTTACGAATCTGCTTGCTGTGGTGGCATCCATCCATCTGAGGTCAAGTGATATGGTCATTATGAGTTCCATTACTGTAATCACTTCTTTTCCTTTGTTACGGAAGAAAGCAGCGGTACAGATCTTGAGTTCAGCGTTCACGTTTGCATGATGTACGTCGTTAATAAAAAATGTTGTCCTCGCTATACGCGCGGGCGTTATTTGTATTTCACTAACAAGTAAAAATAAAAAGAGGCAAACATTTATAACCGACATCAGTCTACCTCGATTCTTGTATGGTGAGTCAAATGAACTACACTAGATTCGAAAAAGCAAGGATCATAGGTGCGAGGGCACTTCAGATCTCGTACGGTGCACCAGTCCTCATAGACTATCCTGAGGACATGCTAGATCCAATCGATATCGCCATGCTGGAGTATGAGAAGAATCTCATCCCCATTACAGTTGTTAGAAATTAATCGAGGAATTTAAATGAGTGAAGAGGAAAGCATCGCAGGAAACACCGAATTGCTGGTCGCGGAGGAAATCTACCTTACATCTGGAGTCCACATCGGAACACAGCAGAAATCTGCCGATATGAAGGACTTCATCTATAAGGTGAGGCAGGATGGACTTTACGTCCTCGATGTAAAGAAGACCGATGAAAGGATCAGAGCAACAGCCAATTTCCTCGCTCACTATGACCCAAAGAGAATCCTTGTGGTGTCCGCAAGACAGTATGGACAGAGGCCCGCAAGGGAGTTTTCCAAGAACATCGGGGCACCAGCATTTGCAGGTCGTTTCGTTCCTGGAACACTTACCAACCCCGCTAACCCTGGATTCATGGAGCCCGAAGTTCTCGTAGTAACAGACCCAGCCGCAGACAAGCAGGCACTCAATGAGGCCCTTAATCTAGGAATCCCCATAGTTGCTATGTGCGATGCAAACAATGAGACCCGCAATGTAGATCTCGTAATCCCTACCAACAACAAGGGAAGGCGTGCTCTTGCATGTGTCTATTGGATCCTCACCAGGGAACTTCTTCTCGCAAGGGGAGATATAAAGGACCCTGCAGATTTCAAGATGGAAATCGAGGATTTCGAAGCAAAGCTCTGAGGTCATCCTCAGGCATAAACACTTTACCTACTAACTCCTTTAATCTTTATGCGTTATCCTGCTGTGGCGGGTCGTTTTTATCCTGCGGAAAAGGAAGATTTGAAAGCGACCATTGTTTCTTGTTTCAAGCATCCTTTAGGCCCAGGTCTACCATCAGATATTGTTGGAGAAAGAGGCATTTCTGCGGTTGTATGTCCTCATGCTGGATATCAAGCATCTGGAATGATCGCAGCACATTCTTTCAAGGCAATAGCTGAAGATGGTCTTCCTGAGGCATACATTGTTATTGGGCCGGACCACCACGGAGTGCCATATGAGGCAGTCATGTGTAGCGAAGAATACCTAACGCCTTTGGGCCCCTGTAAGATACATGATGAGATCGCGTCCAAATTGCGTGAGCTCATTCCAGACAACGTAAGGGCGCATAGGGCGGAGCATTCTGTTGAGGTGCAGGTTCCTTTTTTACAATTCATTGATCCGGATCCGCACATAATACCAATTATCATGGGCAATCAAGATCTTGGTTCAGCTAGAAGATTGTCGGAAAAGATAAGGGTCGCATGCAAAGGTCACGATGTCGTTGTAATAGCATCAAGCGATATGGCACATTATGTTCCGAAAGCTATTGGTAAGGAACTGAATTCACTTGTTTTGGAAAGATACGTTGCTAAGGACCTCGAAGGTATGTATCATGAGATAATGTCCAAGAGAATTACGGTCTGTGGATACGGTCCGATGGCTGTCGCCATGCTTTCCACAGATCCTTCCAATGTGAGTTTGTTGAAATATTCAGACTCTTGGGATTCTTTGAAATACGACATGGAATCGGTGGTAGGATACGCATCGATTAAGATGACCAGATGATCTGTTCGCATAACATTATTAATCGCGTAGACCAATGTTCCCTTTCATGACAGATCAAGATTTCTGTGCAAAATGCGGAATCAAGTTGAACAGTGATGTTTACTATTGTCCTTCTTGTGGATATCATATACCTGGAAAGAAGGAGGCAGAGGTCAAGGTTGAGAAAGATCTTGTTCGTACAACCTTGCAGTCCCGTGCTAAATGGGCTGGTTATTTGATGTTGATATATGGTATTCCTTTGTTGATCATGGGGGTATACTATGTAGTTGCATCGGGAAGTATTGCGGATGCATTGTGGAATGATCCGAACGTCCATAAACAACTGGTTGATTGGGGTATAACTTATGATGAATTGGTCAAATATCTTCAGTATTGGGGGATTGGATGGTTAGTATCTGGGGCTATGGCGATATTGTCCTCGTTGCTCTGTATAAAGCGTAAGAGCTACGTGCTTGCACTCATCTTATGTATTGTCTCAGTTATCTTCTCGATTACTGGATTTATAACATTCCTTTTTGGACTGATTGCGTTCTGGCTAGTTGCATCATCTAAGCTCGGATTCGAGGAGTACAAGGACGATCTAGAGGAATATCTGAATTCAGAGATCCAATAAAACTAATGGCGACCCGCGGTCGTTCATTTCTTAATAAAAAAGAACGGGCGAAATGCCCGTTCAAATACGTTTCAAATATCTCAAATTAGGTTCATAGACAAGTCCCTTATCCATTAGTATGTTAGAGATTTCTTCTAGTTCCATGCTTGAGATTCCCTCTGCTTCCGCTCTTCTTTCAAGTTCGTCACGAGGAGCGCCCTTGCCGTCAACGTCGAGTTCTTCGAGTAACCTAAGGATCGTATCCTCCATGTCGGCACTGTTGTGTGCAGTATCTCCTGGTTCGATTTCAATTTCATCAGGCAGGTCCGATACATCTTCAGGAAGACCAAGGTCGATATTGTTGTCGGGCAATATTGTTCTAAGTGCGTATTGGATGGTCTTTAAGTATGTGGCTGAATTGGGCACATCATAATGGTCAAGAGCAGTCACAATTCCTTTTGCATCTCTTTCACAGAATCCAAGGCCGATCAGGTCTTTTTCTGTTGCATTCTCTAAGGATGTGGCTTTTTTCATCATTTTAAGTCTTGACCATGTGGACTGCGCAGTTTCAAGCATCCATTGTTTACGTGTCTCCTCATCAATTTTTATAATACGTTCTGGACGTACAGAAACGAAGACCCGTTCATCATTAGCAGTGTATGTTCTGACTTTTCCTATTATTGCTACATATGCAGGAGTATCCATATTAGCGATGGCTGCTGCGGCCTCAGGCTGATATTTGCCGATGTTAATGTAGAAATTACCAGAGGAAACGTCTTGTACTCTGCCTCTCCACATTGGTTCTTCCCCAGATCCAACATTTTCTTTTTCTGTTAGGACACCAGCAATGAGAACTCTATTGACCATTGCACCAAGGTGCGTCACAATATAGGAAGGAGATTTTTCATCTGCACCTTTAATTTCGTATGTGGCGGTATTGAGTTCAGAGGAAAACAATCTCCAGGCTGTTTCTCTAGCGTTCATAATGCCCCCTCCATTTCCTCATATAGCTTTTTTGCTTCAGTGACCACATCCACATCATCTATGGATGCTTCTTTAACGATCATCATCGGTCCATAATCATCGCTCATCACATTACCTTTTATTGTGATTCTCTTCATTATGATCATTTGTGCAATTTCTCTGCTGACAGAATCCATGTCACTCTGTGCTTTGGCAAGTTCTTCTGCAGCAGCCAAAGTGATTCCTGTGAGTTTTTCAGTGTCGCTACGATTTACAACAGCACTTAATGCACCTGTACCATCGTCTACAATGAGTTTCATTCTGAGATCGAATACAGGTTCTATTTTTCCATGCGCACTGCATTCATCATTCAGTATTGAACGGTTGCACTGTGGACACCTTTTTATGAGTCCGCTTCCGGTCCTCAGGTCTACAACTGTGCCGAAGACAGCGACATCGAGTGCGCCCCCTATCTTGACAATGTCGGAGATGGTCTTTTTGGATGTGACTTCTTGAATCTGTCCAAAATTGTCTGTGACTCTACTGACCTCGCACCTGTCTCCCATGTTAAGTTGAGGTATGCCTCTCCATGCACGTACGTATGCATTCTTCACGCATATGGTCTCTCCATCTTTTAGTGAATAGTCATTCCATGCAGAATATTGGATCTTTCCAGAATCGTCTGCAATTATCCCTGCGTATACGACCTTGGATTCTCCTTTGACATTGATATTTCTTGTTTCAGTAGATATTATGCGTCCTGTAACTGTAATGTTGCCCACGCCTTCTTTGATGTCTCCGATTTTAATTTCACGAGACTCGGATGTAGGAATTGTTCTTTCCGGAACATCTACAGTAGAATCAGCTTTCTCTATTTTTCCGCGAGTGCCGAGATTTATCTGTACACGTTCGTTCCACATTTTTGTGTAAGCATTTTTGAAGTGATACGTTTCACCTTTGATAAGGTCTACGCTTTCTCCTTCCCAAATTGTGAATGGACAGGTTCCAGTTTCATCTCCAAGGATTCCAGAGATAATGATTTTCTTGGTTCCACGGATGTTAACTTCTTTTTTGTCAACATAGATCGCTTTTACAATGACATCTATGTTCATTTCTGACCCCTTTAGAGCATCAATTTTTTTGACGATGGAGTCTGCGGTTACAAAACTGGATGTTGCATCAGTATCATATTTCTTGATGATGGCCCTTTTTGCACGGTCTACATCGATTCCATAGTCCTCGACGTATTTTTTGACCTCTTTCATTAGGGTATCATCGTCTATTTTTCCTTCAAGCACCTTTTTTAATTCTTCAAACAGAGGTGTTAGTTGGTTGTTATTGCTCATGTTTTCGACCTCTTCGTTGTAATGTTAACGAGGCATATGAGGTACCCTTTGTGAATATAAAAGATTATTATCAGGTACACCGAATAGGTAGAATGTGTGATTATGTTCTGTAGGGATCAATCTCAAGGGCGAATATGTTTTTTACAGAATTGTATGCCATTATGATCCCAACAATAAGAATCGGGACCCCAACCATCCAGTATATGATGTTTCCGTCGAAGAATGGATATATCGAGAATCCGACAAAAACGAGTAAACCAATCATAGAGGCTGAAATATTTTTTTCCTTATACGCAACAACACACGCCATGAGCATCCCGATACCAAACATCACATCTGCGACTTCCAGTCCACCTAGTCCCGCAAGAGCACAGGCAGAGAATGTGAATGTTGACGAACCAAAGAATAGTGACATCATTCCAGATGTAATTGAACCGTCCCTGATCGCGACAGCAGCATAATAAAGTATTACGGCCGACATCAATATTTTCGCCACATTGTATGTTATAGGGTCCATTGTAAAAATTCCAAGATTGAAATTGATGTAATACAGGCCTATTAAGATGGAAAGTATGCCCATTATCATGAATCCAGCAGTTCCAACAGCATTGTCTGCTGCTGCAGCCTTTCCATCTTTTTGCCAGGCATAAGTCTCCTTGTCAATGCATACGCTGTACCAAGCATGGAACCCGTAGAAGAGGTACATGAGGCCCGAGATCTCCAGCGCCATACCAACGAATATCAAAGAGGCCTCTCCGAACAGAGGATACAGGATCAAACCAAAGGCAGCGGCAAAGGTTCCGATAGCAAGGGGCCAATCTTTTCTTGTGTAGAATGCTAGGGCAACTATTAGAAGTCCAATGCCTAAAAGAAAATCCAATACATGCAGTTCATCGTTACCGCCCAACATATACGCAGCCGTGAAAGAAATAGCAGATATTCCGATCAATATCATGGATATCCCTTCCATAATGGCTTTCTGATTAAGGGCGTATAAACCGATACACAGGATAAAAGACATCATTATTACTGTGGTCAGACTGTACGTATCTTTGTCTGTCGCTAATATGACATCCGAGTTCATATAGAATATGCCGAGTATTATCATCAGCATGCCAAAAAGAGACGTTCCTGCAATAATCGCACCAATGCTGTATCTGTTATGATATGGATGTGGTACGAATAGATTAACCATTTTGTTCTCACATATGGTTGCTGAGTCATATACTAATTGGTCTAAAATTTGTTATCGAGTAGATATATTTAAAAGGGGGAAAGCTATCAGAGGATATGGTTCCCAAGAGTAAGATCGATCAGATTTTGGAAGGGTATGACAAGAGCGACATAACCATCGCGACACTCTGCTCACATTCGTCGCTCCAGATCTTTCACGGAGCCCGTAAAATGGGTTTCAGGACGTTGGGATTGACCGTTAAGGATAACACCAAGTATTATGATGCGTTCCCTCTGGCCAAGCCGGACAACATTATCAAGTATAGGGATTTTGACGAGATGGAGGAGCGCGTCGACGAGCTCATTGATCAGAATACAATTCTTATTCCGCACGGATCTTTCGTTGAATATATGACGCCTTCTAGATTCGAGGATCTAGGTGTACCGTCCTATGGTAATCGTGCAGTTCTCCAATGGGAGTCCAACAGAGACAGTCAAAGACAGTGGATAACATCTGCTGGGGTTCCAATGCCACGCTTGATCACCGATGCAAGGGAGATAAATGAGCCAGTGTTGGTGAAGTATCACGGTGCTAAAGGTGGACGCGGTTTCTTTATTGCGAAAGACTATCCGGATTTCAAGATGCAGATAGATAATTCTCAACCATATACAATTCAAGAATATTGCTTGGGTACCAGATATTACCTTCACTTCTTCTATGATCCGTTAAAGAAGGACGGCTATCGTTGTAAGCAAGGCGGCTCTTTGGAATTGTTATCAATAGATCGTCGCGACGAGAGTAACATAGATGAGATGTACAAGCTTGGATCCATAGAGGATTCAAAAAGGCATGGTCTCTATCCATCATTCGTGGTCACTGGAAATACACCGGTAGTTATTCGCGAGTCTCTTTTACCGAAGGCGTTCGAGATGGGCGAGAATGTCGTGAATCGTTCTTATGAGCTGTTCGGTGGTATGTGGGGACCGTTCTGTTTGGAAACTGTAGTTACAGATAAACTGGAATTCAAGGTCTTTGAGATCTCAACCAGAATAGTTGCCGGGACCAATCCGTTCATCTCAGGGTCACCTTATGCGGATCTAATATATCCGGGTATGAGCACCGCAGCGAGAATGGGTATGGCACTTAAGACTGCTATCAATGCAGGTAATTTGAGCATATTGCTCAGTTAAGAGATTTAAAAAATATATATGTGAAGAGGGTTAGGCTGGGAACGATGGTATCAAAAAGGGTTCAGAGTGTGCCGGCGTCGGGTACAATAGAGATTTCCAACATTGTAAGTCAGCTTCAGGCATCTGGAATTGACATAATCTCATTTTCAATGGGAGAACCAGATTTCTCAACACCTTCCAATATCGTGGAGGCTGCAGTGGATTCACTTCATGAAGGATTCACGCATTACACGCCTTCACTTGGGATACCAGAACTCAGACAGGCAATTGCCAAGCGGGCGTTGACCTTCAATCACATAAATTGTGAATCGAAAAATGTACTTGTGACGCCATGTAAACAAGCTATTTTCATGACAGCTCTGGGGTTCCTTGATCCAGGGGATGAGGTCATACTTCCAGATCCAAGCTGGGTCTCCTATGAGGCATGTATAAGGTTGGCAGGAGCCATTCCGGTTTATGTGCCTACAAGATACGAGGATGATTTCGTGGTCAATCCCGAGCTTATTGAAGCAGCGGTAACTCCTAAGACCAAGATGATATTCCTTAACACTCCCGCAAATCCAACAGGATGTGTTTATCCTTTAGAGACAATAAAGGCCATTTCTGAGATCGCCATAAGACACAATCTTCTTGTAATGTCCGACGAGATCTACGAGAGTATAATATATGAAGGCAAGCACGTTTCCATCGCGTCTTTGCCAGATATGTTCGACAGGACGATAACTGTATCAGGTCTATCGAAAACGTATGCGATGACGGGATGGAGGCTGGGTTGGGCGATCGCATCTGAAAATAGCATTTCAGCTCTTAATAAATTGCAATCGCATTCGATATCTTGCTGTGTATCATTTACTCAGACTGCGGCGGTCGAGGCGTTGAATGGACCTCAGGACGCTATGCATCATATGATAAGGGAGTTCAAATCAAGGCGTGATCTGGCACTAGACCTTATAAGTGAAATAAAAGGATTAGAATGTAATGTTCCCAAAGGGGCTTTCTATCTGTTCCCAAAGTACGATTCACAGATGAAATCTGTTGAACTTACGGCAAATCTTCTGAAGCACGCTCACGTGGCCGTTACCCCCGGTACAGCATTTGGGCCCTCCGGAGAAGGATTTTTCAGAATATCTTACGCCACAAGTGAGAGTCAGATAAGAGAAGGATTTGAAAGAATCAGAAAGTACATGAACGATAATTTGTGATCTGTTCGCTCTTGTTTTTTTATTGCTGTCTCATGCGCGTGCGTGCATACTAAGATATATACGGGTTAGTTAATCACGGTTCAGCCGTCTTTTAAGGGAGCGAGGCGGACGAGGGATTATATTGAGCAGAAAATTGTTCACGGTAGGACCGGTTAATGTTGAAAACGAGGTCCTTCAGGCTATGACTAAACCGATGATCACGCATCGTTCAAAGGAGTACAAGGTCCTTCACGGTAATGTCATCGAGAAGATGAAGAAAGCACTGGATACGGATCAGGACATATTCTTGGTCGCAGGATCTGCAAGCATATTCCTCGAGGGTGCAATAAGGAACGGCGTACAGAACAAGTCTCTCGGAATAACCAATGGTTCATTTGGGAACAGGTCCATAGAGATCGCGGAACTCAATGGAAAAACCGTCGAAGAGATCCAGGTCCCTTGGGGGATGGCCATGAAACCCGAGAATATAGCAGGGAAGGTCACAAAGGATGTGGAAATGGTCCACTGGGTCAGCAACGAGTCCTCCACAGGAGTTTTCAGTAATTCCACTGCATTGGCCAAAGAGGTAAGGTCGCAGAATCCAGACGCATTGGTCATGGTGGATGCCGTTACATCAGCATTTGCAATGGACCTCAAAATGAAAGAGCTTCAACCAGACGCAATGATATTTGGAACCCAGAAAGCACTTGCATTACCTCCTGGACTTGCGATGATCGCGGTATCGGAGAGAATGATGATGAAATCCAAATCCGTCAAAAACAAAGGATTTTACACAGATCTTCAAAAGCTCAAGAAGCAGAATGATGAGAACTACGCCCTCACAACACCCCCCGTTTCCCTAATGTATGCACTTGATTTTCAACTCGACCGCATCTTAAAAGAAGGAATGCCAGCAAGATATAGAAGACATCAAGAGATGGCGGACCTAGTTAGAACATGGTCCAAGAAAAATCTCGAGGGCATGTTCCCAGAGGAGGGTCACCAGTCGAACACCATTGGTGTTCTGAACCGCGGCAAACTAGATTTCGATGCATTCCATACAAAGTTGAAATCGAAAGGATACGAGATATCCAGCGGCTATGGTGATGTTAAAGACAATACATTTAGGATCGGACACATGGGAGATCTTACACCTAAAGATGTAAAAGAGTTACTTTCCGTTATGGAAGAGACAATGGGAGAGATTTAAAATGACAGCTAAGATTCTTGTTTCAGATTCGTTAGACAAAGAAGGACTGGACATCCTGAAACAGTCCGGATTTCCAGTTGATGATAGGTCAGATCTGACGGAGGACCAGCTTTGTGCAATTATCGGGGATTATGATTGTTTGATCATAAGGTCCGGTACTAAGGTCACAAAAAGAGTTTTGGATGCCGGAAAGAAATTACGTGTAGTAGGACGCGCAGGAGTAGGGGTGGACAATGTGGACGTCCCATATGCAACGGAGAAAGGTATTCTTGTAATGAACACCCCTTCTGCAAATATTCTCTCTGCCGCTGAGCACTCATGCGCAATGTTGCTGGCACTAGCAAGGAACATACCATTTGCTCACGAATCTATGCACAAGGGCGAATGGAAGAGATCCAAGTATACAGGTGTAGAGCTAAATGGAAAGGTTCTTGGAATCATAGGTGTGGGACGTGTCGGCGGAGAGGTCGCGAAGAGGATGAAGGCCTTCAATATGACAATGATAGGATATGACCCATATCTTCCTAAAGATGTGGCAGATCAGATCGGAGTCAGGCTTACCACTTTAGAAGAGGTCATCTCCACAGCCGATTTTATGACCATTCACACGCCACTGCTTCCTGAGACCAAGAATATGATAGGTCTTAAACAATTCAAGATGATGAAACCTAATGCGAGAATGGCCAATGTTGCTCGCGGAGGCATCGTCGATGAGAATGACCTTTACATCGCACTCAAAGAAAAGATCATTGCAGGTGCTGCATTCGATGTATGGTGCAATGAACCGTTGACAGATGATGAGAAGAAACTTCTGGAATTGGACAATCTTGTAACCACGCCTCATTTAGGAGCAAGTACCGTAGAGGCGCAGGAAAGGGTCGCCATCGAGGTTGCTGTTGCTGTGGTCAAATACCTTAAGGATAACGTTATAACCAACGCCATCAACGCACCGCGTGGAAAGTTAGATCCTGAGACCGAGAACTACATGCCTCTCGCTGAGCATATGGGATCTTTTATCCATCAGATGAATGGAAACAATCCAATAGAGGCGCTGGAGGTCACGTATTGCGGAGAACTCGCATCCAAACAGACAAAACTTGTGACAATAAGTGCTGTGATCGGATTGTTGAACAACATAGTCGGAAAGGGAAATGTGAATATGATCAATGCTATGCCAATAGCAAAGACAAAAGGGCTCAGTATAAAGGAGTCGTCTACAGATAAATCTGAGGAATATTCCAATATGATCGAGATGAAGATCGTTTCCGGTGGCAAGATCACAGTGTTACGCGGAACAGTTTTTGGAGACAATCCAAGACTTGTCGGTTTCAACGAGTATTCTTTCGATATACCTATGACAGGGGACATAATAATGATGACATACAACGATGTTCCCGGAGTGATAGGAAAGGTCGGATCTGTTCTCGGTGACGCCAATGTAAATATAGCTCAGATGACGGTTGCGAGGAATGGCAAGAAAGCGTTAATGATCCTAACAGTGGATCAGAACGTCTCTACAGATGTCCTTGCGAAGGTCACAAAGGCCGCTGATGCGGTCACCAGTGCTAAATTCATAGATCTGGTAGAGAACTGAGTTGATGATGATGACGGTTACAACAGTGACGGTTGATGATCTTACTTTAGCGATAAAGAATAGTATCAACAACAGCATGGGAATGGAGGATGAGCAGGCATATTCGCTTGCTCATCACGTCCTTAATTTCTTCGGATATTCCGATAGGATAATTGATAATGTTTTAGAGCCGGAGGACCGTGATGCCTTCTACATGCTCGAAGATGCAGGTATCCTCACCACAGAGAGGGAAGAGACCACGCTCTATGACGGTAGGGAGTGGAGGATACACTACTGGCTCTTTAGAAAGGAGAAGATCGGCGAGCTCATGGCCCGTGCGCGTTCGTCTTCTACGGAAACGGACGGTGAAGAATCCGTATACCGCGATCTGCCTGATGACATTTGGCGCAACAGAGGCGGAGAATAAACTTAAGATGGACCTTTTCCCGTACACTTATAGGGGTGAACAGGAGGCGATAGTACGTCAGATCCGCGATGCGGTGACTGATGGCATGTCTCTGGTCATCGAATCAGGTACGGGAACTGGAAAGACAGTAACGTCGCTTACAGGAGCATTGGAAGCGGCCCTCGGTACAGGTAAGAAAGTCATATACTTGACGAGAACGAAATCCCAACAGAAACAGGTCATACAGGAGATCACAAAGATCTCGGAGAAGAAAGATATTGTTTGCATCGGTCTTCAGGGAAGAAGCAGCACGACATGTCCTTTGATGAAGGATGATCCAGAACTTTTGTCCGGAACGTCCGAGGAATTGTCTAAACTCTGTTCAGAATATAAGAAACGAGAATCAGGCAGTTCTTCACATTGTATCTATTTTGATAATCTTGAAGAATTGGATCCATCGACCTATGTCGATTACATAAGGAAGTGCCATCCTCAACCAGAGGAGTTCTTCGATCGATGCTTAGAAAATCGCACATGTCCTTATGAATTGACAAAACGTCTTCTACCACATGCAGACGTGATCGCCGTTCCATACCCTTTCATATTCTCCCCTCATGTGATCCAGCATTTCACACAATGGATGGGGGCATCTCTTTCAAATGTTGTTTTGATAGTGGACGAGGCCCATAACCTTCCTTCGTATCTAAGGGAGGTAATGACATGTGAATACACAGCAAGAGCATTGGAACTCGCAGAGAAGGAAGCTTTGGAATGGAATGACCCCGAGATATTCAGGGGATTTAAGATAACGGATATCACCGCGGTATTCAGGGAATGTATGGACAACGCTCTTGAAAGGTATATTGGTGCAGATGACGGCTTGTTGCCATACGGTTTTCTTCAAGATGAGATGATGGAAAGATTGGGTGTTTCGTCTCTGTCCTTAGATGCAATATACAAAGGTATTATTGAGCAAGGAGAGATCATAATCTCTCAAAAAAAATCTGAGCGTAAACTTCCACGTTCTTATATCGGTTCTTTTGGGGCATTCATGTTAGCATGGAATACGTGTGATGAGAACATATATGTCAGTTTGATAGTCAGTGGGAAAAATCCAAAGTTTGAAGCATTCTGTTTAGACCCATATGATGCCGCATTCCCTCTTAGGGAATGTTGGTCGTCTGTCAGTATGTCTGGTACATTGAACCCATTAATTGACTATTCACATGAATTAGGAATGGAAAATGCGATTGAAAAAGTTTTTCCAACTCCATTCCCCAAGGAGAATCTGAAGGTTTTGTATGTTGATGATGTGTCAACGAACTATGAGGAAATGAACAGTGGGCGGGAAGCGTATGATAGAATCGTTGATTATGTCATAAGATTGGTTCGTTGTACAGAAAGGAACACAGCGGTCTTCTTTCCCTCTTATGGTTTAATGGACAGATTCATTCATGACAATATACCGGAAATTTTGGAAAGAGAGATCTATTTTGAGAAGAGAGGAATGCTACAATCCGAATTAATGAATGTTGTCTCCGAATTCCGTTCTTCGGAAAAAAGTGTTCTGTTCTGTGTCATGGGAGGTAGGATCAGTGAGGGACTTGATTTTCCAGACAAGGAACTGGAACTCGCCATTCTAATAGGGATACCTTTTCCGAAACCAACTGCAAAACAAGAGGCTTTGAAGAGATACTGTGAATATCGTTTTGGTAATGGGTGGGAGCATGCAATAAAGGTTCCTGCTCAAAGGAAGATGAGGCAAGCAATAGGCCGTCTCATAAGATCGGAGACCGATAGAGGTGTTGCAGTGATATTGGACAGAAGAGCATCTACAATGAATGGTCTTGATGCTCGTCTGACACATGACCCTGTTAGCGATGTACGGGACTTCTTTGAAAAATGATTTTCAGCAATTATATAAATGATGTAAGTCTGGGGTAAAGCATGATCACGGTCGATGAAGATGTCGTCAAGATGATTGAGTCTGAAGGACAGGATTACAGAGTATGTACGGCATGTATCGGACCTGCACTCGTTCCTGTTAAGGTAAAAAAACCCAAGGACACAGATATAAAGATCCTGATTGGGAAAAATACCTTGTACATATCTCGAGTACAGGCACAATATATTGACAGAGTTTCAATGGATATGCTTTATGATGAGGAAGAAATCGATTCTTGTCCAGCATTCTATTATAGCAGGCATTGATCAGATAAGAGAAGCATTTGAAGCTATACGCTCGGCTAAAATCTCAGTTTCTGTAGTAATATCAAATGTGCATATCTTACCAGGATCGGCCTCTGTTATGGGTTTGAAAGGTACGAGTTTGCATCCAGATATTTGTTCCACGGAGATGTCGTAGGTGCCAATTTCCTTTGATATAGCTTCTATCTCAAGTTTATCATAGCCAATGAGGGGCCTTACTACGGGGAAATTCAAACCCGTATTTTCAGACCTTATGTTCTTGAGGGTTTGAGATGCCACCTGTCCAAGAGAATCCCCCATTATTATGCCGCTGCAGTCTAGTTTCTTTGCAAGTTCTCTTGCAGTCCTCTGCATCATTCTTTTGCACATCACACATTGATAGTTGTTATCACAGTTTTCTTTGATTTTTTCCTGTGAGATGTAATGTGGAGCGGAATAAAGGGGCATTTCTTGTCCAGTGACCTCCCTTAGTCTCGCAGCGAGACGTTTAACATGATCGATTATGGCATCATCAGCATAAGGGCGATTGTCCATGTGCAAAAGAATGATGTCTGCACCAGCATTCGCCATCATGTATGCTGCTACTGGGGAATCGATGCCGCCTGATAGAAGTGCAATTAGTTTCATGTGTTGTATCTGCCTACTTCAGCACCGCCGGGAGAGTCACCACAGAGATAATCCTCTTCCTCTTCGTTGATCAGACTGTATACGGCTCTGATGAATTCTTTCAAATCTTTGACTTCTGATCTGAGGGCCTTTACTTCGGTCCTAAGGGACTCAATGTCCTGGATCTCATTCATATCTTCACATCACCGTAGTCATCTGCGATCTTTCTAGGGGAGGAACGTTCGCATTCAGGACAGTAGAGGTTCTTACCTTTTCTTACCAGTTCTGTTTTACACGTTCCACATAGAGAACGGATAACTCCGAGATGATCCTCTTTTGTAGTCAATTGCAGGGACGGGCTGACGTCGATAACACGAGCGCGTATAAAATCTCCTTTTCTGAGTTCTTTGGAAACATCATCGGTATAGCCTTGGGAGATCTTAGAAACATGTATTGTAGCATTGGTATCGCTTGCAATATCCCTTCTTGTACCTTCCTTTGCAACTACCTCGGCCGTTGCCATTGTCTTTCTAATATCGCCTATTATTCCGTAGACTATGTCTCCGATCTTCAATGTGTTTGGAGGGTTTGGGGAGATGACTCTGGCGACACATTCATCATCGTCAAGTTCGAGCAGGCCGATCTGTGATGCGTAGATTTTACCATCGCATGCAAATGTTCCGTCTGAAGCGAGATATTCTTCTTCTTCCGCGACTTCGTCACCGGGAAATACTTCAATTTTTTTTGTCATTATGAATCACCTTATGTTAACAACCACGATGTCAACGCTCTGTTTCTCTTTTTTATGGAATTCAAAGGTATGAGGGATATCGTACTTATACGTTTTATTATAAACTATGTTCCTTTCTTTTTTATCCACGTATTCTTTGATAAAGTCCAATGTATCTGCCTTATGTATCGAGTATACGCATTCAGAGATCTCCATGGCCTTATCTAGAAAAGCCCTGTCAGCTTTGCGATTCTGACATCCGAATGGAGGGTTCATGAACACGGTATCTGCCCCATCATCGATGTTTTTTACATCAGATAATTTGAAATCAAGGTTGGCGTTGAAAGATTTGGCGCATTCTTTTGCAATATCGAGTGCAGACTCTGAGACATCATATCCAACGACCATCCCAGCTCCTAAAAGCCAGGCGCCTATTGAGAATATTCCGGTTCCGCATCCGAGGTCTATGATCTTAAGGCCATCGACATCTCCGTTTTTGTACGCGTGAAACAAGATATCTGCAGCTATGTTTGCAGGAGTGGGATACTGTTCTAGCGCAGGGTCCGGGTCTTTGAAGGGAAGCACTTTTTCGAGTGCGATTTCCAAATCTTTCTTTTTCATCATTGCACAGGGATATGTCTTTGATGGATAAATCTGTTTGAAAATAAAATCGGGTGGACATCGAGGTCCACCCTGTAAGTTTTAATAGCTGATGCCTTGCCAAAGCATAGCATCGGCGACTTTTTTGAATCCAGCGATGTTGGCTCCTGCGACAAGATTGCCTCTAACACCGTATTCTTCTGCTGCTTTAGCCGAGTTATGATATATTCTGATCATGATCTGTTTTAATTTATCATCGACTTCCTCGAAGGTCCAAGACAGCCTCTGGCTGTTTTGGGACATCTCCAATGCAGAAGTTGCGACTCCGCCAGCATTGGCTGCTTTTGCAGGACCGAAAAGAACCTTATTTTTCTGGAAATATGCGACTGCACCCGGTGTGCTGGGCATATTGGCTCCTTCTGCTACAGCCTTGACCCCGTTCTTCACAAGTATCTTTGCGGACGCCTCATCTATCTCATTCTGCGTGGCGCAAGGCAATGCAATATCGCACGGAATGGTCCAGATATTTCCACATCCCTCATGGTACTCTGCGTTTTTGACATAGTTGAGATAGGTACTAATCCTGTCTCTTTTCTGTTCTTTGATTATCTGGATTGTCTTATAGTCGATTCCAGCTTTATCGTATATGTATCCATTGGAATCTGATAAGGCAACGACCTTGGCGCCAAGTTGTGTTGCTTTCTGACAAGCGTATATGGCAACATTTCCTGAACCAGATATGACAACGGTTTTGCCTTTGAAGGAGTTGTTGTTATCGTTCAACATTTCCTCTGTGTAGTAGCAAAGTCCGTATCCTGTAGCTTCTGTTCTCGCAAGTGATCCACCGTACGAGAGACCTTTTCCGGTCAGAACACCAGTGAATTCATTTCTGAGTCTCTTGTACTGGCCATACATATAGCCGATCTCTCTTCCTCCGACACCGATATCTCCGGCAGGTACGTCTGTGTCTGCGCCGATATGTTTTTCTAATTCTGTCATAAATGACTGACAGAAACGCATGATCTCATTGTCAGACTTTCCTTTAGGATCAAAATCCGATCCACCCTTTCCTCCTCCAATGGGAAGTCCAGTGAGACTGTTTTTGAATATCTGTTCGAATCCAAGGAATTTTAAAATCGACAGGTTGACGGACGGATGAAGCCTCAGACCGCCCTTATATGGTCCGATCGCGGAATTGAATTGTACACGGTAACCGCGGTTCACTTGTACTTTTCCGGAGTCATCCATCCAGGTCACACGAAACACTATGATCCTCTCTGGTTCGACAATACGTTCCACAAGTCCTGCTTTTTGATATTCAGGATGTTTTTCGATTACAGGTTCCAGCGATTCTAGAACCTCTTCTACTGCCTGTAGAAATTCGGGTTGATCTTTGTTGCGCTCGGCGAGGCCGGCATATACGCCTTTAAGGTATGCATTTTTAATCGTCATTCAATTCACCCTTCGTCATTGAATCGTATTTGTACAATTCAATTGAAGATATTGTACAAATTCTTTTGTAGAATAAAAAGGTAATGTTCCTTGCTGGCGTAAAATATGGAGCAATATGTATGTTACATAGTCAATATAGATTATTGTACAAAATATTAACTGTAAAGCCAATGAAAAAAACATACGCCGGGCGATAGCATCATTCTTTGCAGAATATGTTTATCTAACATTAGTCAATATGAGCGACAGTAGCGGCTAAGGTCCGTCATCCTCAGGAGAGGAGGTATTATCATGGCAAAGATAAAAAGAGCAATAATCAGTGTTTCCGATAAAGCAGGCATTGTTGATTTTGCGAAGGAATTGTCATCGCTAGGCGTGGATATCATTTCCACTGGCGGAACATACAAACTTCTGAAAGAGAACGGTCTTAAGGTGACGGAGGTGTCAGAGGTTACAGGTTTTCCCGAGATGCTCGACGGTCGCGTGAAGACACTCCATCCAAAGATCCATGCAGGGATTCTGGCCAGAAGAGACCTTCCAGAACACATGGAGGCCATAAAGGAAAAAGGCATAGAATCCTTAGACATGGTGGTCATAAATCTCTATCCGTTCAAACAGACGGTTTTGAAGAAAGGAGTAGAGTTCGAAGACATTGTTGAGAACATAGACATCGGTGGCCCCAGTATGATTCGTGCTGCTGCCAAGAATTACAAATCGGTGGCAGTCCTAACAAATCCTGATCAATATTCTGCTGTATTAGGACAACTTAAAGATAAGGGAGAACTGGACGAATCAATCTTGGAAAGATTAATGGCCGAAGCCTTTGTGGTAACTGCAAATTATGATGCCATGATAGCTCAACAGATGAGTAGAAGATTCATAGACGGTTTCCCTAAATCCTATCCCATACCGATGGAAAAAGTTGAGGATTTGAGATATGGAGAGAATCCAAATCAAAAGGCAACGTTCTACCAGGAACCGTTTACACCAGGTATAACTGTTGCAAAAGCCGAGAAGTTACACGGAAAGGAACTCTCATACAACAATATTTTGGATCTGGACAAAGCATTGGACATTGTGATGGACTTTGACAGACCAACTGCAGTGGTTATGAAACATACAAATCCTTGTGGTCTTGCATCAGCAGATACGATATTCGAGGCATTCAAGACTGCATACAACGTCGATCCAATATCTGCGTTCGGATGTGTCATATGCCTCAACAGGAACTGTGATATGCAGACCGCAGATATGATCTCTCAGTATTTTGTAGAAGCTGTGATTTGCCCAGATTATGAAACGGGTACAATAGAGGTATTGGAGAGAAAGAAGAATATTCGTCTTTTGAGAACAAATGTATCAATTGGACCCTCTGGCAGATGCAGGGAATACAAAATGAGAAAGGTACAGGGTGGGATACTGGTGCAGACGGATGAAGATGTTTCCGTCAATCGCGGTAATCTTAAGATCGTTACGAAGCGTGCACCCACTGATGAAGAGATCGATTCTCTTCTTTTTGCGTGGAAACTTGCAAAGCACGTGACCTCAAATGCCGTAGTTTATGTTAAAGGTGAACGTGCGGTCGGCATAGGGGCAGGACAGATGAGTCGTGTAGATTCGGCGAAGATCGCGACGATGAAGGCCAATGAGCCCACAGAGGGATGTGTAATGGCCTCTGATGCCTTCTTTCCGTTCAGAGACGGTGTGGATGAGGCAGCAAAGGCTGGCGTCACAGCAATAATACAGCCAGGAGGCAGCATCAGGGATCAAGAGGTCATTGATGCTGCGAACGAGCATAATATCGCAATGGTATTCACAGGGTGCCGCGTATTCAGGCATTGATATTTGGGGTCGCTTTGCGACCCTTCTTTAATGTCTTGTCCAGATATCGTAAGAAAGAGCGGTCATTTAGGTCTGCATATATCTTCTGGCGTAATGGGCTTTCCTTCTGCTTTTCTTTTCATATGTCCGCCGGGCCCACCACGTTCGATCCTCGCTTTTTCAATGCATTCGGGATCGTCGCATGTAAATGCTGCAAAAACAAAATTGGTGCAGGGCTTTCCACAAAATTGACATTTGTAATCGTTCAAATCTATTGCCATGTATGGAGAATAGGTGATTGTGGATTAATTCTTTATGGGGTCAATATCCAAAGAAAAATCGATAGCTTTTACGGAGTGAGTGAGAGATCCCATAGATACGATATCAGCGCAACCTGCATATGAAAGCACGTTGTCTTCCGTAATGTTACCAGAGGCTTCAATTTTTGTTTTTGGAGAAATCATATTGACGTATTGTTTGAGACTTCTTGTATCTTCTGGGGACATATGATCCGCCATGATAATATCGACAGCGTATCCGGCTACGATTTTTCCTTGTTCCAATGATACGACCTCAACATCGACCTTTACCGTCGGATCAATGTTCTTTAATTTTTTCATGGCGTTCTCAATATTTCCGCACGCGGCAATGTGATTGTCTTTGATCATGATCATATCATAGAGACCCATTCTATGCGGCCAGCCTCCGCCGAGTTCTACTGCTTTTTTTTCGTAATATCTGAAACCAGGTGTAGTTTTCCTTGTTGCAGCTATCATTAAATGAGGGTCTTTTGTCCTGATTATATTGGTGATCCTGGCGGTTTTAGTCGCTATGCCAGACATCCTCATAAGTATGTTGAGTGCGACTCTTTCGCCAGTGGTTATGGCCCTGAGTGGGCCATAAATAGACATTACTACAGTATTTTTTGTTACTGTGTCCCCATCTCTGCTTATGAGTTGACATTCCGCGCCCAATGCTTCGAAGACCTCTCTAGCTTCTTCTAGTCCTGCAATTACGGCTTCTTCCTCGCATAAGATAGAGGCGGTGCCCGTTCTGTCAGGCACAAACATTTCAGTGGTTATGTCTCCACTTCCAACGTCTTCCTCTAGAAAGCGCTTAATGTCCTTTATCATACGTCTAACTCGAATTCTTCTCCTGTGTTTGGTAGGATCACATTGTAATCTTGCAGATCAGGGAGGAATAATTCTCTTGTCTCGGAGTGCATTATTATAACATTCTCAGGGTCGCATCTGTTGATAAAGTTGATGAGCTCATCATGTCCAGCGTGTGCAGAGAAGTCGAATTTTTGTACTTCACATTCAATTTTGACGATCTCTTTGTCAACAACAATACATCCTTGTTCCATCAAGAGCCTTCCGTTGGTGTTCTCTGCCTGGTATCCAACAAGTAGTATGGCGTTCTTAGGATCGTTTTTCAGATCTCTAAGATATCCGAGTACGGGCCCTCCATCTAACATTCCACCTGTAGTGACGATGATCTGTCCCTTATTGGCCTGTTTCCTCATACCTGAGTTCCTAACCTCAGTGAATGCCCTTCTCGCGGATTTGAGTGCCCTCGGATCTCTTAGGTATTCCGGGTAATCAAGGAACAAACGTGTAACTGAACGTCCCATGCCGTCAACCCACATATCATATCCGAGGTCTTTCAGGAGTATCATGATCTCTTGTGTTCTTCCAACCGCGAAGCAAGGAATGATAACAGTTCCACCGCGGTCTATTACTTCATCGACTTTGGCAATAAAATTCTCTATTGTGGTTTTTTTATCTGGATGATTGCGTCCACCATATGTTCCTTCAATGAACAGATTGGTGCATTTTACTGGTTTCGCACCTAGTACAAGTCCTTGATCCGCGGTGTGTATGTCGCCTGTGTAGACAGTACTGCTGTCACACGCAAATTCGAACATGGCCGCTCCTGGAACATGTCCTGCGGAATGAAATGTGACGTCTGTTTTTCCCAATTCTATTGTATCTCCGAATGTTAGGGGTGCCACGCATCTCATTGTTTTTTCAATATCGGATTCACTGTATGGCTCATTATATCCTTCTGCTTTAGCGATCTTTAAGCTGTCATACATCATTAGTTCGGATACTTCAGCAGAAAGCGGCGTGGTAAAAAGCTCGCACCCATCTCTACCGCATACTGCAGGTACCATTCCACAGTGGTCCAAGTGGCAGTGTGTCAGGAAGACATGGTCGACCCTAGGGGCCACGATTGGGTATTCTGGAGGTTTTGTCGGACTCATTCCATACTCGACGAGTATTGTCTTGCCGTCACCCTCTATTGTCATTCCCATACGGCCTACCATTTCTGCGCCACCGAGGAATCTAAATTTCATTAACATAGTATTCTCCTTTTCGTAATTTTTTAACCTTCAAAGATGAAGGATTTTGTGAAAAGAGGTAGTGTACCTCTTTGACATTGATGAATGATGGAGGGCGAAATATCGCCCCACATTATAGGTGATGACGTAGGTTACATACTCGGCATATATTTAATTTCTCATAGATAGATGTTGAACTGCAATTTGGGGAAATCAAGGAAAAACTACTAAAACAAGTATGTGGGTATCTTGTGTTATGGGAATAAGTTTTAGTGACGGCAAAGTCTTGGGTACTTTGGGGCTTTTAGCTGCGCTTATATATGTGATTGCGTTGTTTGCGGCTGCTCTTACCACTAGTGGGTTTGAGATCGGAGTAAACAACATTACAGACTTGGGTGAAACCTCTGTTTATACAGCAGGTTGCATAGTGGCTGGTCTACTGGGTCTGATCTTTGGTGCGGGCATACTTATGCGCAACATCAAAGGAGTATTCATTGCGAAGGTCTACGGCATTCTGATATTGGTCGCAGCCGTTGTCCTTATAGTATTAGGTGCAACAAAATCTGATAGTACAGTTGTAATGATTTTTGAGATTGTAGCTATTATTGCTGTGATTTCTGAGGTAGGATTCAATTGGATCTCAGAACAAAAGGCATTGATGGTGGTATCTGCATTTTTTGCAATATTCATGATTGGAACTGCAGCACTTGATGCCATTCTTGGATTTGGATTTGCAGTATTCACAGCATTATGGATAATACTCACTGCTGTATCATATATCTCAGAAGGACAATGTGAAGCATGTACCAAGAAAACGAGTAAACCGATTAACAAAAAAGATAACAAAAGTGTTGGTAAACAAAAACAGCAAGCTTCTGTAAAAACTACCGAAAAGGTCCCCTCGAAGAAAGTAGAGGAAACAAAGAAGTCTGCCACCGTTACTTTGAAAACCGATGCATCCAAAGCAGAAGTTAAGGCAGAAGGCCCTAAAGTTGAGCCTAAAAAGAACGACGTTCAGAAGGAAACTCTCAAAGTAGAGGAAAAAAAGGAAGAGCTTCCCAAATTGAAGGTCATGAGTTCAAGGGAAGCGGCTGTTGTTCGGGATACGAAAAAAGTGGATGATGTCAAGGTTGAAGTTCCAGTCGAGAAGACTACCAAACAGCCTGCCGAATCTGTAAAGGATATGCCGGTCAGCAATGTGTCGGAAAACAATGTCGAACCAATTGAAAAAGTTAAGGTAGAATCTGTTTCTATTGTGCAGGAAGAAATAAGAATAACAGATCCGGACGATGAAGTTGAAGAGCTCGAAGGAGATCTCGAAGAGGTTAATATCACTGAGGATACGCCAGATGCTTTGGTCAGGAGGGCTGCATGGAATAAAGGATTGAGATGCAGAAGGAATTATGGAGAACATAAGATTCCAGTTGCATTTGTCAAAGGTAAGGTGGCTGTATACATTTCCTCTGAGATTGGAGATAAGGCCGAAGATGAAGCACTCATAGCCGAGGGATGGGTCGTTCTACATTACGTGGAATGTGACATAACAGATGGAAAATCACAAGGTGAAGAGATTGCCAAAGCTTTGAAGGAGAATCTCAAGGCTGAACGCGCCTCTAAGAAGAAAAAGAAATTTAGAAAGTGAAATTCATTCAAACCCTTTATTAAACCATTTTCTTTAAACAAATTTATAAACAGGCATCTCTCTATTAAGGGTCGGGGTGCATGATGGCCATCAGTGGTTTTAGTGGGTTAATCGGTAGGGCAAAGTCCGTTAGCTTTGGAACTTACGATGTACGTATGGCAGTTGTTATGTGCCTCTTTTTGTCAGCGGTACTTTGGTGGATCCCAATCATTGGCCCTGCTATAGCTGGGTATGTTTGTGGAAGGAAATGCGGTTCCATGACCAAAGGCGTCATTTGTGCCTTGTTAGCTGGTGTTCTTTTGGTATTCGTGGCATGGGGGCTATCGCAATTGATCCTTTCTGCAGGTGGATTCCCAGAGGTATCAGCAGAGGAAGCAGCAGGAAATCTAGGGGGGTTGTCCGGTCTTATTGGATCGTATCTGACATCCTTCTTTAATCCGGGAACATCTGCACTGGCACTTTCCAAGTTGGGCTTAGTTATTGTCTTTGGCCTAGTTGGTGGAATGCTGTCTAGACAGATCAGAAAAGAGACGACCGATCTTCTTGCTACTGGTGCTGTTGAGGGTGCAATCAGACCTACAGCAAGATCCATGGAACTGTACTATCGTAACAAGACACTTGGGTTTGAGTCATTTGATGACTGCATTGAATCTCAGGGCATGATTGTCAACAATAATCCCGATTCAAAGAAATCAGAGCCTTCAAGGGCAACGGCCCGTGATAAGCCTACTGGAACAACAGTTCAAACGGTTACGACCACTGTATCTCCCAGTTCATCCACGTCGACAGAGGATGAGTCGCCCAATCCATTCTCTGATATTTTGGACAGGTCAGCTCGTAAGAAAAATGGTTCCCCTTAATGGCGCGCGTGTGTGTGGCAAGTTATTAATATGGACACCCAATGTAGGAGTGTTAGAGGCTGATAGCTTGTTTTGCTCATGCGGTTCAATGATGTTTCCTAAGGATGGCAAGTACGTGTGTAATGCGTGCGGCGCTGTGAAAGAGATCGGCAGTAACAGCCAGGTTGTCAAGACCGAGTCCAAGGACAGAGAGACAACAGTCATTAAGGAGAACATAGCGACACTCCCCAAGACGCGTATAACCTGTTCGGAGTGTGGTCACACGGAAGCGTATTTTGTCATTAGACAGACTCGTGCAGCCGATGAACCTGAAACAAGGATATATCGTTGCTGTAAATGCAACCACTCGTGGAGAGAGTACTGAACTCTTGGACGGAAGGTAAAATTATGTTCAAGGCAGAAATTAAGTCGGAAACGTTGAAAGGGCTCGTAAATATAATTTCCACTCTTATCGATGAGGTTAAGTTCAATATCGATCAGAATGGCATGAGTTTAAAAGCAGTGGATCCAGCACACGTTGCTATGATAGAGCTTAATGTTGGTGCTAAAGCATTCGAGTCATTTTCTGCAAGTGAGACGGAGATCGGTTTGGATCTCGATAAGGTCAAGACAGTTCTGAAACTTGCTGGTCCAGGTGATATCATAATCATGGAACAGGATGAAACTCAGGGAAGACTTGTGTTCAAGATAGGAAATATTACCAGACGCATGAATCTCGTGGACACATCAAGTATGAGTGATGCAAAGGTCCCGCAACTTACTCTGTCTGCAAAGGTAAGTATATCCATCGATCAGCTTCAGAGAGGAATCCGCGCAGCGGAGTCCATTTCAGATCATATTTCGCTCAAGGCCGATCCAGAGGGATTTGAGCTTTCTTGTGAGGGGGATACGGATTACGCAAGTCTGAGGGTCGAGAAGGCTCAGCTTGTGAGTCTTAATACACCATCGGCGGTGTGCAGTCTTTTTCCTCTAGATTACTTTTCCAATCTTGTTAAGGCCGTACCAGCAGGAACAGTAGTTACTGTTGAGTTGGACGACGATTATCCAGTTAGGATGTTATTCACATTGGCCAACGGAGAGGTCAGTGTCTGTTATTTCCTCGCACCCAGAATTGAAAGCGATTAAGAGGGATTCGATGGAGCACAGCGTCGACGAGATCAAGAACATTGCTAACATCCTTAGGTTGGATGTTATTGAGATGACGACAGTAGCAAAATCTGGACATCCTGGTGGTTCTTTATCTTCGGCCGATTTTATGGCGGCCTTATATTTTCATGTGTTGAAACACGATCCATCCAATCCTAATTGGGAGGATAGAGACAGATTTATTCTTTCGAAGGGGCACGTTGCGCCAATATTGTATGCGACTCTTGCGGAGGCAGGTTATTTTCCAAAGGAAGAACTCAAAACTCTTAGGAAATTGGGCTCGCATCTGCAGGGCCACCCTGTGCGTGGAAAGGTTCCGGGAGTGGAGATGTCCACAGGGTCTCTTGGACAGGGATTGAGCATGTCTTGTGGAATTGCTCTTGCTGGTAAAAAGGATGGTAAGGATTACAAGGTTTTTTGTCTGTTGGGGGATGGAGAACTTCAGAGTGGACAAAATTGGGAAGCGGCAATGTTCGCCCATCAGTATGGACTTAATAATTTGATTGCTGTTGTTGATCGTAATCGTTTGCAAATAACAGGGAATACAGAGAACATAATGTCTTTGGACCCTCTGCCTGAAAAATGGAGTGCATTCGGGTGGAATGTCATTATTGTCGACGGGCACAATGTTCGTCAGATAATAGAAGCATGCGACAAGGCCAAAGAGTCAAAAAAGAACCCCGTAGTCATAATAATGAATACAATAAAAGGAAAAGGAGTGTCCTTCATGGAAAACAACACAGATTTCCACGGTAAGGCATGCAATTTCAACGAATACGAAGCTGCCGTAAAAGAAATCAAGGATGTGATCCATTGACGACCGGAAAGAAGATCGCACAGCGTAATTATTTTGGTAAGGCCTTAGTGGACCTTGCTGAGAGCAAGCCCAATCTTTTTGTTATTGATGCAGATCTGGCGGGATCTACGAAAACATCGGATTTCAAGAAAGTAGCGCGCGACAGGTTCATAGAGTGTGGTATCGCAGAGCAGAATATGATCGGTATATCATCTGGTCTAGCGGCATCAGGTAAGATTGTCTTTGCCTCCACCTTTGCGGTTTTTGCTACCGGAAGATGTTGGGAGCAGATCAGACTCGCAGTGGCATACCCTAGGTTAAATGTCAAAATTGTTGCCACACACAGCGGTATAAGTGTGGGGGAAGATGGAGCGTCTCATCAGGCTTTGGAAGACATAGCTTTGATGCGTTCTCTTCCGAATATGACGGTGATATCTCCTGCGGATGCTTTCGAGGCATACCAAGCCACTATGGCCATTGCAGATTTTGATGGGCCCGTTTATATGAGATTGGGGCGCGCAGAATTTCCATGCGTAACTAATGAAGGAGAAGCATTCGAGATTGGAAAGGCTAAAGTCCTTAAAGAAGGAAAAGACGTCACACTTATCGGTACTGGACAGATGGTTTCCAATTGTTTGGAGGCAGCAGGTACACTTGCAAAAGAAGGGATTGACGCTGAAGTGATCAACATGTCCACAATAAAACCTCTTGACAATGAATCTGTGATGAGGTCAGTTAGAAAGACCAAATGTGTTGTCACAGCCGAGGAGCATAGTATTATCGGTGGACTCGGATCTGCGGTTGCTGAACTTCTTTCAGAAGAAATGCCAGTTCCACTGAAAAGGATAGGTACGCGTGACACTTTTGGTGAATCTGGAACCCCAGATGAACTTTTTAAGAAATATGGGCTGACTGCAGATGATTTAGTTCAGGCAGCCAAAATTATTATTCAGAAGAAAAAGGAGATGATATTATGAAGATTTTTATTGACACAGCGAATCTTGACATGATTAGAGAGATCAACAGCTGGGGGATTCTGGACGGAGTGACCACAAATCCCAGTCTGATAGCAAAAGAGGGAACAGATACACCAACTCGCGTGAAGGAGATCGCGAAGATCGTCGACGGTCCCATTTCCGCAGAAGCAATGTCTCTTGATGCAGAAAATATGATCAAGGAAGGACGTGAACTTGCGGCCATTCATCCCAATATCAATGTTAAGTTACCCATGTGTATCGAGGCTTTGAAGGCAACAAAAGTACTGTCATCAGAAGGCATCGATGTCAATGTGACGCTTATCTTCTCTGCGCAACAAGCGCTTCTTGCAGCAAAGGCGGGAGCGAGATATGTTTCGCCATTTATTGGTCGTCTTGATGATATGGGCATTCACGGTAGCGATCTGGTTGGCGACATAATGCAGATATACGTCAATTATGATTTTGATACAGAAGTAATTGCTGCATCCATAAGAGGGCCTACTCATGTTTTGGAAGTAGCTTCAATGGGCTGCGATATAGCAACGATTCCATATAGTGTTCTTAAGTTGATGGTTTCCCATCCAAAGACGGATGAAGGAATTCAGAAATTCATAGAGGACTATAGTAAGATCAAGAACTGATCCAAATCTTCGGGGTCGAGGACATGAGGACCGTCAATTTAGCGAAGATCCCGGTGTCAGAGGCTCCGAAGGTAATTCCAAAATTTCTTCAGTTAGGATTTATTGATCCTTCAGCCAAGATAACGAAGGTTGAAGGATATTGTCTTGTGCCCATTGTAAGTGGTAAAGAGGATATATTTTTGAAAAATGGATATGCACTGACAGAAGGTCCTGCTTATACGATGGAAAGAAGGTCTCCCCAAGAAAGAATATTGGATAAAATGAGAGGAATTCCGGATGAGGTCCTTCGAATGCTCCCTATGAAATGGGAATATGTGGGGGATATTGTAATTTTAAAGTTAGATCCTGCATGTGAACCATACAAAAATCATATCGGGGCGGTCTATGCGGAGGTTCTCGAAGCAAAGACCATCTGTGCGGATATCTGTGGTATATCAGGAGAATTGAGAAGACCAAGCATCGAGGTACTTTACGGTACAAATACAGAATCAATAAGATCAGAGAATGGGATAAAATATTCTTTCGATGTCTCAAAGGTGATGTTCGCCTCAGGTAATATAGACGAGAGATACCGCATGAGGAATATGGACTGTAGAGGAGAGACAGTGGTTGATATGTTTGCGGGTATTGGCTATTTTACTCTTCCAATAGCTAAATATTCGGGTGCTAGAAGGGTGTTTGCTTGTGAGAAAAATCCAGAGTCATATGAATTCTTGCTAAAAAATATAATCCTCAATGGGGTGGAGGATAAGGTCATTCCAATCTTGGCCGATAATAAATATCTTCAAGGAAAAGATTTTGCAGATCGCATACTTATGGGTTATGTGCAAAGGACATCTGATTTTCTTCCCAAGGCATTATCAATGATAAAGAAGGGCGGCGTGATCCATTATCATGATACGTTCTATGTCAACGAATACAGAGAGAGATTAGACTGTATATTCAAAGAGAAATGTGGAGAGAATGGTTTCCGGATAGAGAATGTGCATGAAGTAAAATCATTTGCTCCAGCAGTGTCCCATTATGTTGCTGACGTTCGCATATTTTAAACCGATTCTCCGGAGCCGCAAGCGGTCAATAATGTGTTCATGGAATCTCTGTATTTTTCTCCATTCGACTCAATCACCATTTTTACGAATGGTACCAAGAATTGTGTGAATTCCATTTCATCCGCAGAAATATTGATGGGTGGTTTTGCCTTTTTATCACATGCGATCACAAATGCACCTGCTAGACAACGTTCTTTTGAATTTTTGAGTGTTTCCGAATTTATTACAGTTATGACGAAATCCAACCCATTTACCTTAGCAGCCTTGGCTAAAGTATCTGCAAGTTTTGTCATAGGTTTGGGTTTTTTAAATTCCGGTAGACTTGCTACAACATCTTCGGAAATATGTCTCTGATATGTTTCGTTCAGAACTATCTCATGAGAGGATTTGGGGCGTTCTTTGTATGACGATGCAATCTTTTCAGACGTATGTGCCGTTATTATTTCACGCCAATCGTTTTCCCACAGGGATATGAACGCCTCACTTGTCCTACCGTTCTTTAGTATCAGTGACCTAGGATTATTTTCCAAGAATTTTTTGAGAGTGGTCTTCTCTTGTTCTGTACCTGTGAGGGCCGAAACGAATTCATTGATATTTGAACCGTAATTTTTATTACCGATAAGATACGTGGATTTATCAGAGCATTTTAGACAGCCAAGTTTATCTTTTTTGACATTTAGAAGCAATGTGCGATCATTTAACTCACCGCGTAGGTATTTTTGTAAGACCTCACCTTCGATCTTTGTTTCTCCGCTTTCACCTTCCTTGTGATATTTGTGAATTACTTTTATTTCGATATCATCCATTGGATCTATCGCACAGATCCTTGCAATAATGAATTGGATAGTGGACACATCTTTGGCGCAATCTTCACAGATGCGAATGATCTCGTTCATAGACTTTATTCTTATATTAAGCACAAGTGAGGACTCGTGTCCACAGTCAAGACCATCATCTTTGAATTCATAAGGTGTTTCCCAAAATGTCTCATAGAGGTAATCCTCTGGCATATTGGGGGTGTCGGAGCATACCAATCCGTCCTCGAAAGAGTAAAGGTGAAGTTTGTTCTTTTTTATGAACTGATTGTATAGGAGCAATCTGATCTTGGGATCAGTGTAATATTGGCAACCAATAAGTTTGTCGTTGCCGACAGCACCTCTGACCGCAAAGGGTACCTTTTCACCAGCCAGTGTAGCAGTTGCTAGAAGTGGTATCTTTCCTGCGGCAGAGAGTGATATTGTACCGGCATAGGCCTTTGCAATATCGTCGCTTCCTCTGGCAGCTAATTTCAAAAGGGCGGACTCGTCCTGTTTGTATTTGGAGATGGCATCAATATCTTTGAATGTTTTATCGAATACACATTTTCTGCAGTTGCCCGCACACATAGGCCTGAGGATGCTGGGGGTATCAGCTATTTTTTTTGAACGGCTGATGATCTCATCCTCGAGTCTCTTAGGGGTCTGTTTGACGCCTTTCATTCTGAGACGCTTCTTGCCTACCATAAGCCTCCGTATGTAATTTTTCGATAAATAACTACTGAGGAGGATAAGCACATTATTTAATGTGTGCAATGACATCCTGGGTTCGTGTCAGACATCATCGTTCAAACGGCATCTGCGATCAAAGATATGCGCATACGTGGTGCTGGAAGGATAGCACGTGCAGGAGCATTCGCTCTAGGGACATTTGCAGATGATTACAAAGGTATCGGGTTGGACGATTTTAGAAGGGATTTGGATTCTGCCACAAGAATATTGTTGGATTCTAGGCCGACAGCCGTATCTTTATGGAACGGGGTTCATGCGTGTGTCAAAGATGTGCCTAATGTAAAGACATTGGATGAGGCAGTGAATTCTGTTTCTGTTAACGCAAAGCGGTTCGTGGAGATGTCATCCGACGCCGTGGAGATCATAGGTAAGATAGGAGCAAAAAGGATCCAGGATGGAGATGTCATAATGACACATTGTAACAGCAGTGTTGCACTGGAGGTTATTAAGGAGGCCCACCGGCAAGGTAAACAGTTCAAGGTATATGCGACCGAATCACGGCCTTGGAGACAGGGCATATTGACGGTCAATGAGCTTGCTGATGCTGGAATAGATGTTACATTGATAATTGACAGTGCAGTGCGTGCTGTTATGAAAAAGGTCACAAAGGTCTTTGTGGGCGCGGATACCATAACATCCAACGGAACGCTCATAAATAAGATAGGGACATCGCAGTTGGCTCTTTCTGCTAATGAGGCCCGTGTACCATTTTATGTTTGCAGTGAGACGTATAAGTTCTCCCCAATGACACTTTTTGGCGACACGGTTACCATAGAAGAGAGAGGATATGAAGAAGTGGTAAAGCCAGGCGAGATACCGAAATCAGTAGGTATTTTCAATCCTGTATTTGACTCCACTCCGGCGAAGTATATCGATGCAATAATAACCGAGATCGGAATGATATCGCCTGGATCTGTGTATGACGTTATGGTAAGACAGCTTGGCGACAGTATATTCACACTGAGGGATTGAAATGAAATGTTATTCGTATATGCACCTTGGAGAGTCCGTCGATCTAGACAAATATGTTGTTTGTAAGTATCGTGTCACAACAGATCTTTCCATGGAAAAAGCTTGTGAAGCCATAGCTGCAGAGCAATCGACCGGTACATGGACTGGTATCTCTACGCTGAGTCAAGAGATATTTGAAAACTACGGTGCGAGAGTAATTGAGATAAATGGAGACATGGTCACCATAGCCTACCCAGAAGAAGATTTCAGTATTGAGAACGGAGGCATTCCTCAAATACTCAGTGTCATCGCAGGAAATCTATTCGGATTGGATGCATTGAAAGGAGTAAGACTGGAAGATGTTGCTTTTTCGAAAGGGATCATGGAGATGTACAAAGGTCCTAAATTCGGTGCAGACGGCCTTAGGGAAATATTACACCGTCCCGAGAAACCTCTGGTCGGTACGATTGTAAAACCAAAGATCGGGCTGAATCCTAGGGACACAGCGAATTACGTCTATGAGGCTGGAAGTGGCGGGCTCACCAACAGTAAGGATGATGAGACCCTTGTTGATCAGAAGTTCTGTCCTATAGAGGACCGTACAATTGCTATTGCTGATGTTTTGGACAGACTCAAAGAAGAGGGACACTATATGGTCCACGCTGTGAATGTCAGTACGAATGGTGATAAGATAGTTGAATTGGCCGAGAAGGTCCAATCATGGGGAGCTAAACAGATAATGGTCGACGTGATCACATGTGGATTTGGCGCTGTTCAAGCATTGTCAGAGGATAGGTCGATAAAAGTACCGATACATGTTCATAGAACAATGCACGGTGCGATGACAAAAGACCCATTACACGGTGTTTCCATGCTTGCGATGACAAGACTTGTACGTATGTGTGGAGGAGATGCGCTTCATATCGGTACGTTAGGGGTCGGAAAAATGACTGGAAACGTCAAAGGAGATTATGACAATCTTCAAGCGTGCCTCAATAAATCAGAATATTACAAGACAGTAATGCCAGTTTGTTCAGGTGGTGTATATCCAGGTATGATTGGGAAACTGATCGAGGAAGCAGGGAAGAACATCCAGATACAGGCGGGTGGCGGTGTTGCTGGACACCCAGGTGGTGTAAGAAAGGGGGCAATGGGCATGTGCCAAGCTGTTGACGCAGCATGTCTTGGTATTCCGCCTCAAGAATATGCGAAAAGCCATCCTGAATTGCAGGCAGCTCTTGACAAGTGGGGAATGAAATGAAACTAAAAGCTAAACTTATGGATCTGGATGCGCCAGAGGTCCTTGTCGTCCTCACCGTCGCAGACGCAGGTGTTCTCGGAGTAAAAGAAAACGATCGCGTGCGTGTCGAGGCTAACAAGGAATCGGCGACCGCGGTTGTAACGATCTCAGATGCATATCTCAATTCTGGGGAGATCTGCATCATAGATGAGACCATGAGGAAACTCAATTTGAAGGAGGGAGACACAGTGGACGTGTATTACTCCGTAAGTCCTGAATCTGTTAGAAGCATTCGCAGAAAGATGGACAATGAGAAGTTAGCACCAGACGAGATCAGAAGTATCGTCCAAGATATAGCAGACAGTAAGTTGTCAAGGATCGAGATATCTGCCTGGCTCACTGCATTATATATTAACGGCATGGACATCAGTGAGATAGCTGCATTCACTCAGTCAATGGTGGATACAGGAGATAAGATACAATTTGATCGCACTCCAGTTTATGATTTTCACAGCATGGGCGGAGTTCCAGGTAATAAAGTGACGCCCATCGTTGTATCCATCGTAGCATCTGCCGGAATGATGATACCAAAGACCTCTTCTCGTGCAATAAGCAGTGCATGTGGAACATCTGATTTTGTAGAGACCTTCTGCAATGTTGAATTAGATGCTTCGGAATTAAAGAGGATCGCCGAGTCCACCGGTGGGGTCTTGGCATGGGGAGGTTCACAGAATATTGCACCGGTCGATGACATTGTTATAAAGGTCGAGCATCCGTTGGGCATCAATCCGCGGGCGCAGATGCTTGCATCGATCCTAAGCAAAAAGGTCGCCATCGGGGCGACGCATCTCGTTATGGACATCCCTACGGGCGCCGGTACCAAGGTGCCGACGATAGAAGTGGCTCGTGCATATGCAAGGGATTTCATGGACCTGGGAGAGGCATTGGGCATACACATAGAATGTGCGATCACATATGCTGATCAACCGGTTGGTAACGCGATAGGGCCAATCTTGGAAGCAAGGGAGTGCATTAGTATACTTGAAGGAGCAAAACACCCATCCAGCGTTATCGAAAAGTCTTGCGATCTCGCTGGTATAATACTTGAGATGGGCGGTTATACAAATGGTTCTGTGAAGGCCAGAGAGATCTTGGACTCAGGAGAGGCTCTTAAGAAATTCAGAGAGATCGTTGCGGCGCAGGGAGGAAATCCCGCTCTGAAATCCACAGATATGGTTCCTGGAAAATATATTCATGATGTCATCTCAACCTCATCAGGATATGTCCATAACATAAACAACAAGGACATTGTGTCTGTGGCAAAAGCATCTGGAGCACCGTCTGATAAAGGAGCAGGGATCCTGTTGTATAAGAAAAAAGGTCAGAGGGTAGAGGTTGGAGACCTTTTATTCCAGATATATGCAGACAATGAAGCTAAACTGAGTCGTGCCAAGGATCTTGCGATTAAGTATAAGCCTTTTGAAATAGAGGGCATGCTCATAAAAAGAGTAACTGCTACAAGGGTTAGAGGATGAAGAGAGCATTCTGTTTAACAGTGGATCTGGACAGAGACGTCAATATCTGTATAGATGGTCAGTTGGCCGCTGGTTCCTTTGACAGGGGTAGAGGTACTTCGCCCAGGTTCGATTCTACAGGCAGGGGTTTAGTACTTTTGTCCGATCTTTTAGATGAGTTGGAGATAAAAGCAACATATTTTGCTGAGGCACGGACACTTGAGAACATAGAGTGTGCTCAATATCTAAGTGGACATGAGGTAGGAATGCATGGTCTTGACCACGAGGACCTTACCGGATGCAATGATGTTATTCTGAGTGCAGAGATGATCGCTGCAATATTGGAAAGGTCCTCAGAGATCGTTACTGACATAACAGGAAGGATACCGAGGTGTTTTAGAGCACCATATATGAAGATCGACGATCTTGTAATCGATATGCTTCCTTCGGTTGGTGTGATCTACGATTCCTCGATGTATGCACCAATACAGGTAAGTTCGCACCCTTCTATGTGGGAGAACGGAATAATTGAGGTGCCTATACCTGAGGATCAAGATTTGAATGGTAATAAAATGGCTGGGTATTTGTGGCCGATGCATGAGGGAAAAAGGACCCCTAAGGATTATTTGGATCTTTCAGATCATGTAAAAGAAGGTGTTTACACAATAGCTACGCATACCTGGCACATGTGTGAGTCGAGAAAAGGCGGATTTATGAGTGACAGTTTGGTAGCAAACAATATGGAGAATTTAAGAAAAATCCTCGTAGGACTTATGGACTCAGGGTTCACACCTATGACGATTCCAAAGGCTGCAGACAAGTTCTCTCGCGCGCTAGGCTAATATAATAAGAGGGCCTTCAAAGTTCGGTGTGGGTTTGACCGCTCGTTTGATATTAGGCAAGGAAGTTTCCGAGAGTATCTATTCGGAGCTCAGAGAGAGGATCGAGACATTGAAGGCAAAAGGAGTCACTCCCGGTCTTGCAGTGGTGTTGGTCGGCGAGGACCCAGCTTCTCAAACATATGTTAGGATGAAGGGTAAAAAATGTGAGGAGTTGGGAATGCATTCCGTCACAATCATAATGCCTGAAAAAACAACGGAAGAGGAGCTTCTTTCAAAGGTCAGAGAACTCAATAAAGATCATTCTATCCACGGATTCCTTGTACAGCTCCCCCTTCCCGAACACATTAACGAGGATATGATCATAAATGCCATAGATCCTAAGAAGGATGTGGATTGTTTTCATCCAGTCAATGTTGGAAAGATGTTAATAGGCAATCCAAGTTTTCTTCCGGCCACACCTGCTGGAGTTCAGCAGATGCTAATAAGGTCAGGTATACAAACGGCCGGTAAGCATGTCGTTGTTGTAGGAAGGAGCAACATAGTAGGAAAGCCAATGGCGGCCATGATGTTCCAGAAAGGAAATGGTGCCGATTCTACAGTTACGCTGGTACATTCAAAAACAAAGGATCTTGCATCTATGACACGTCAGGCAGACATCCTTATAGTGGCCATAGGAAAACCAATGTTCATAACTAGGGACATGGTCAAAGAGGGGGCCGTCGTTATCGATGTGGGTACCAACAGGATAGAAGATCCAAAATCGAAGGATGGTTTCAGATCGGTAGGGGACGTAGATTTTGAAAATGTTAAAGAGGTCGCATCTGCGATAACACCCGTTCCCAAAGGTGTCGGTCCTATGACGATATGTATGTTGATGGCTAATGCAGTTAAAGCGGCAGAAAATGCCGCTTCTTCCAGGTGATACGATGATAAGAGATTGCGAGAACCACGGATATTTCCGCGCAGAGTACTGCCCGATCTGCGGAGAAGAGGGCAAATTCATAATGAGCGATTATGAGGTTGAAAAGCTAGGAAGGACCATGGCAGGGATCCTTAGGCATGGAAAATTCGAACTCGAGATGGATGAACAAGGGTTTGTTGACATCAGGGATATAGTTTCTGCTGTAAAAGAGAGAAATCCACGTATGAAATGGTTGAGGCCCCATCATATCGAGGCAATGGTCGAGACAGATCCTAAAGGAAGATATCAGATATCTGGTGCAGACGTCAGAGCCACTTATGGACACACAATAAAATTAAATCTCAATTTGCCAACGGACAATATACCATACACACTTTATTATCCAACGACCGATGAAGAGTGCGACATCATCAGAGAGACAGGAATTCTTCCATCTGACAGGTCAATGGTCCATCTTTCTAAGACCTACTGGGATGCGGTCAGAGTAGGTTCGATCCGTACAGAGGATCCCGTGATATTGGAGATTGATGTCGTAGGTTGCGAGGAGGCAGGTATAAAGATCGGAAGGGCTGCAAAAACTGTATTCCTCTGTGATAATGTTCCTCCGGAGTTCCTCATAATCGTCGAAGAAGAAGATATCGACGGCGAGGACGAATACGACGATGAAGATGGAAAAGGCGAGGATTGAGATGGTACAGATCCTGAGACCAGATGAGGTCAAGGCCAAGTACGGGCAATTATTCTGTCAGGGATTTCTCACGATGGTAGATGAGGAAAAGGGTATTGCACAGGTAGTTGAGAAATGTATTTCACGCGGTCCAGGAGAATGGGATATTGTCAACAGAAGGCGCACAGGCGGTGTCATCGATGATATCCGCATGGAAGGTCAAACGTTGATAATGAATACCATAATTGGTGAAAGGGAATTGAAGTTTGGACCAGCGTCTGTTGATATGGGTGGACAGGGGCTTTCCGCGTTAAAGGTCGAAGGCAATGAGGTACGTACCACATGGTATGGTATCGCTGGGGCTTCTGTTGGAATAGGTGCTTGCATACCCCAATGTAAAGATGTGATAAGGACCGAATATCCAGATGATTTTAGGATCGGCGGGGCCTTTAGGGCACATGTCGATATCATAACACCAAAGATGGTCAGGGTTATCATCGGATTAGACGATACGGATACTAAAGAGAAGGGGGCTTCTTGGGTGGTCGCACTTAGACTCGGGACGTCATGCCCAATAGGTAGGTTCATAGATCATAAGATAATTCAATTGAATCCAAAGGTTCCAAACAAGACAACCAACTGTTGTTCAACGGCTGTTTCTTTTGCTGTGAAAGAGGAAGACATTCCGTCACTCGTTGAATATTGCAGAGATTTCATAAAAGAAAACTCTTATTCCGAGGATGCAGTAATGACTGTTTACAAAGGGCTTAAGGTGCCAGAAGCCGTCATGAAGTTCGGTTGGGACGCAAAGAGCATTATTTTCAATATAGATGACGCGATAAAGATCGCAGAGGAAAACGGCATCCAAATAATATCTGTAACAGGTATGAAAGGCGTTATAGGCGCAGTAGCTGCGATCGGATGCTTTGATTATGGGGAAAAGGCCGCAGGAATACCTGAAGATTTTGAGTGATTGCTTATGTCCGTACCTACACTGATCACGAAGACTGCATATTCTAAGTATGAGAAGCAGTTGTTAAAGGAAGTTATGGAAGGGGGAACCATACCTAATCATCTTGCCATAATAATGGATGGAAATCGTAGGTATGCGGAAGAGATACTCGATACCGAAGCAAATGTCGGTCATGGACTAGGGGAATTGAAACTCGAAGAGCTTTTGGATTGGTGTCTCGGGCTTGGCATAAAGTACGTCACGGTCTTTGCTTTTTCGACAGAGAATTTTTCCAGGGACTCACAAGAGGTCGAATACCTCATGGATCTTTTCGAGGCGTCACTTTACAAGGTCGCAGATCTACCCAAGACCCATCAGGAAGGCATGAGAGTTAGGGTGATGGGGGACCGTAAAATACTTTCTGACGGTCTAAGGGAAGCAGTAGATTATGCTGAAAGCAAGACCAATATGTATGATAAATTCAACTTCACAATAGCAATGGCATATGGTAGCAGACAGGAGATAATCTGTGCTGTGAAGGATATAGCACGTAAGGTAAAGGACGGGGAGATGACCTTGGAGGATATCTCTGAGGAAACGTTCTCGCAACATCTTTACACATCAGAACTTCCGGATCCGGATCTGATACTTCGTACCTCTGGAGAGATAAGGATCTCAAATTTCCTTCTTTGGCAGATAGCATATTCGGAACTTTATTTCACGGATGTTTATTGGCCAGGGTTCAGGTATATCGATCTTTTGAGGGCCATAAGATCGTACCAGCAGCGTATCAGGCGTTATGGGGTATGAGATGTCTTCAGACGTCATTTTCTTACATGCACCCAGTGTTTATGATTTTAGGAAGAAGCCGATATTCTATGGACCGGTAAGCGATGTAATTCCCTCATCGCCGGTGTTTGAATGTTATCCGATCGGATTCATGACAATTTCTTCTCATCTTGAGGCTGCAGGGTTCAAGACCAGGATAGTGAATATCGCGGTCCAGATGCTACAGAGTGAAAAATTCGATGTTGAAAAGAAGATAAAATCACTTGAGGCGGATGTATTCGCCATAGACCTTCATTGGATGCCGCACGCGCACGGAGCGATAGAGCTCGCGAAGATAGTAAAAAAATATCATCCTGAATCCAAAGTTGAGTTTGGAGGATTCACATCTTCTTATTTTTGGGAAGAGCTCATCAATAGGCCGGAAATAGATCTCGTGATGTGTGGTGATACGACAGAGGTGCCCACAGTAAAATTGATGGAAACATTGAGCAGAGGGGGAGATCTATCAGAAGTTCCGAATCTTGTTTGGAAGGATAAAACTGGAAAGGCTCACAACAATGGTCTGACATATTCTCTTGAATCTTTGGATGAAGTGATATTTGATTATGGAGATATGATCAGATGTGTGATGAGGACGATGGACATCAAAGGCGCGCTTCCTTGGTATGGGTGGGATAAGACCCCATTGACATCGGTTTTCACTGTCAGAGGATGTTCTATCAATTGTGCGGAATGCGGCGGATCACATTTTGCTAATGAAAAAGTTGTATGTAGAAGAGCACCCGCATACAGAAGTCCTGAGAAATTGGCCGAGGATCTAGAGGGTATACAGAATTATCTGAAATCCCCTGTATTCATTGTCGGGGACCTAAGACAACACAGCATGGATTATGCAGACAGGTTCCTGAAAGAGGTCAAGGAGAGAGGTATACAGAATCACGCTGTCATAGAATTATTCAATGGTGCCAACGTAGAATATTTTAAAAAGGTCGATAGGGCCTTCGAAGGCGGATGGAGCATTGAATTCTCCCCAGATTCATATGATGAGGAGGTCAGGATGGCATTGGGTAAGGGTTATACCAATGAGAATATAGACAGGACTGTCGAATCAGCATTCAAAAGTGGATGTGATAGAATGGACATGTTCTACATGAACGGCCTTCCTTTTCAGACTATTGACAGTGCCATGGACAGCGCTAAAGCATCCAAAAAATTATGGGGGCTTGTGAAAAAAGAAGATAGGTTCTTCATCTATAACGCACCATTCGCACCATTCGTAGATCCCGGCAGCAGAGTATTCGAAGATCCTGAGAGATGGGGATACAAACTTTATGCAAGAACATTGGAAGAGCACCGTCAGAGGTTGGACAATCCTTCTTGGAAATATGTCTTGTCATATGAGACCAAATGGATGAATCGTGACGATATCGCTGAAGTATCATACGATGCCGCCAATGTATTGGCGACAATGGAGTACGAAAGCGGACGGATATCAGAAGATACACTAAATGCTAGGAAGGGAAGAACCGAGACCGCACGTTCGCTCATGCATGATATCGATCAAATAATGAAGATCGAAGACAGAGAGCAGCGTGAAGCGAAGCTTTGGGAAACAAAGGACAGAAGTAAAGATCTTGTCAATTCGACGATATGCAACAAGAACGATCTTGATTGGAATGCGGGTTCGATATATACCAACGGATTCCGTGTGGTATCAGGGCTCATGAAAAGAAGAAGACATTGATCTGTCCATTCTACATTGTTAGTATAATATAAGAGAGGGCAAGCCCTCATTTGGTTTTTCCCAGTTCAATGGATCTTCTTATTGAGGAGTTAACAGCCTCTACGACAGTAGACTCAAATCCTTGGTCATTGAGAACTTTAACACCTTCTATGGTGGTCCCTCCCGGTGAGCAAACTCCGTCGATCAACTGTTCAGGGGTCATTCCGCTTTCAAGTATCATTCTTCCAGCACCAATCATGGATTGTGCTGCAAGTTCAGTGGCAGCTTTCCTAGGCAGTCCAGCTAATACACCTGAATCAGATATCGCTCTGATCATCATATACATGAATGCAGGAGAACTTCCACTCACACCTGTGACTGCATCTAGATCGCATTCTCTTACCTCAACAGCTAAACCTAGTGCTGAAAATATGGTGTTTGTTGTGTGCATATCTTCATCAGTGGCATTTGTTCCTCTAACGTATCCTGATGCGCCTTCGAGAACCATGCAACAATGATTTGGCATAACTCTTATAATTCTGCTGTCTGGCACATATTGATTTAAGGTGTTTATTTTTACCCCTGCGGCAATGCTTATCAATAGGTGGTTGTGACCTAATTTTAAGTGTTCTTCTTCAAAGAGTGCAGGAATCTGTTTCGGTTTAATAGCAAGTATCAGGATATCTGCTTTTTTTGCCACCTCGGCTGCGTTTTTGTATGTATCGATGCCGTACGATTGAGATATTTTATTACGGGTATCTTCGGTCGGGGCGCAGGCGATAATTTCATCAACATCATAGACCTTTTTTTCAATAAGTCCCTTGATCATAGCGCCTGCCATTCTGCCTGCTCCGATGAATCCAATCTTAGTCGTCATTTTATCTGCCAGATATATTGTGTTTTTACACATTAAATAGGTTCCTCTCCCTATAATAATATTAATAAAAATGCGTGCGTGAAACGTTATATATTAACAAAACATGCAGGACCACCAATGTCACTAATTATGACCTATCTACCATTGGTCGTCGTGAGCATAATCGCTCTCGGTTTCGCACCTTTGTCGTGGTTAGTATCGAGGTTCATCAGACCTACTAAAACGACCGCGTGGATGGAGACAACATATGAGTGCGGTTCGGAACCAATCGGAGAGGCTCACGTTCAGTTCAAATTCCAATATTATTCTTTTGCAATTATTTTTGTAGTTTTTGATCTGGTCGCAACTTTCCTCATGGTTTGGGCCGTTGCTTTTGGAGGCCTTTCAACAATGGCCACCATATGGATGCTCATCTTCTTCGCGATCATGATATTGGGTGTGACATACGCTCTCAAAAAGGAGGAACACGTATGGATATGAGTCTCTACCCCCACGCCGTTGCAATGAGTGCAGAGGAGTTCACGACATGGTCTTCAGCCATGATCAACGATCTGCTCTCTGCGGGTACGAAAAAGACCGTCGACAAACTGACTGGACCAATTTGGTCCTGGGCAATGAAAAATTCTATGCACCCTCTGCACTGGGGCCTTGCATGCTGCGCTCTTGAGATGGCAGCGGCATCCGCACCTCGTTTTGATGCAGAAAGGTATGGAATGATCTACAGGTCTTCTCCTAGGCAGACTGATATCCTTCTGGTAAATGGCTGGATCTCTAAGAAGATCCGTCCAGAGATCAGACGTCTTTACGAACAGATACCTAACCCCAAGTGGGTCGTGGCAATGGGCGAATGTGCAATATCCGGAGGACCCTGGTACGATTCATATAATACCGTTCAGGGACTGGATCAGATCCTTCCTGTTGATGTATATATCCCAGGATGTCCCGCAAGACCTGATGCAATGATCGACGGATTCATGCTTTTACAGAAGAAGATCGATGACTACTTCGCAAGAGGGGTTTTCCTGGAGGACTGAGTAAATGGATACAAATGCTGTTTATCAGAAACCTTCTGAAGATGAGATCAAGACTCTGCTTTCCGAGAAATTCGGAGATTCGGTTCAAGTTACTAAGACAGAAACTAGAAGAGTTTATGCAATTGTTAAAAGGGAAAGCATACACAAGGTTTGCGAGTATATTCATGACAATTTGACGTTCGAACATATTTCGACTGTCATCGGTGTTGATATGGTAAGTAATATGCGTGTTGTTTACCACATTAACAATTATTTTAACGGATGTGTCATAGAGTTGACCGTCGATGTTCCTAATGAGGATCTTCATATAGCTTCCATATCAGACATCTGGGTCGGTGGAAATTGGCATGAGAGAGAGACATGGGAATTGTTCGGAATATTCTTTGACGGACATCCAAAACTAGAGAGACTTCTTACACCTGATACATACGAGTTCTATCCGTTCAGGAAGTCTTATAAGATGAGGGGGCAGGAATGATGGAAAGAGATCTTATGGATATAAGAGCAGAGACCGATGAGCTCACTACCGATAAGATGTGGGTCATCATGGGTCCTCAGCACCCGTTCTCTCACGGACTGTGGACGCTCAAAGTTGAGCTCGACGGAGAGATCATCACTGATGCAGAGCCGATAGTAGGATATCTGCACAGGGGATGGGAAAAAGAGTGTGAGAACAGACCATATGCGAAAATCGTTCCGATGGCCGATCGTCTTTGTTACGCGGCCTCGATGACATATTCTCATCTTTATTGTATGACCGTTGAGAAAGCTCTCGACATTGAAGTACCTGAGAAAGCGCAGTACATCAGGGTAGTTTCTGATGAGATATGCCGTATCAGTTCGCACCTCATGTGGTTGGCTGCCGTTGGTACTGACCTTGGAAACTTTACGGTTTTCCTTTGGTGCATGAGGGAAAGAGAGTATTGGATGGATCTTTTTGTTAGACTTTGTGGAGCAAGGATGACAACTAACTACCCCCGTATCGGAGGAGTGAGGAATGACATTACAGATCTTTTCGACAGAGATGTTGACAGATGCACAGAGCATTTTGAGAAGTCCTTGTGGGACATTATCACTTTGATCGATGATTCTTCAATATTCGTCTCAAGAATGAAAGGTACCGGAATTCTTACGCGTGAGCAGTGTGTAAACCTCGGAATAACGGGACCTGCCATGAGAGGAAACGGCGTGGACTTTGATATTCGCCGTGACGATCCGTACGAGACTTATGGTAAGATTGATTTCGAAGTACCCGTCATGAATGATGGAGATTCATACTCCAGATACATGGTCAGGGTCGAGGAGCTTTTCCAGTCCTGTAGGATCATAAAGCAGGCAATGCAGAAGATCAGGGCAATAGGAAAGAATGCGCCATATAGACTCAAAGTACCTACTAATGTACCAGCTTGTACTGCAATGTGTAGACTCGAAGATCCACGTGGAGAGTCTCTGATGTACCTTGTGGCCGATGGAAGCGGAAAGCCTTATAGGTTGAAAGTACGCAGTCCGATATTTACGAACGTTTCAGCATCTAAACCGTTGGTCGTTGGAAGCAGGATCGCAGATGTTCCTGCTATAATGGCCATGATAGATATGTGTCTTGGAGAGACTGACAGGTGATAATATGGCATATAGTAGTATTCTTAATTGGATCACCTTCAACGACTTGATGCAGAATCCTTGGTACCCTTATGGTAACACATACAATCTTCCTTTCGATATAGCCTATAAGCTGTGGGAAATAATCGGCGGAGCCATAGCCTGGCTCATTAACCTATTGATTCCTGGCAACGCGGTTTCCACATGGCTTATTTCAGATGGAGTTTGTGTGGGTGGAGCGCTCATCATTTTCATGATCGTGATCTTCCTGGTGGTCTTCATATGTACTCTGATATCACTTTGGATGGAGCGTAAGGTCCTCGGAAGGGTCATGGACAGAAGGGGAACGATGATTGGAATGAAGGGATTCCTTCAGTGTGTAGCTGATGGACTTAAGACCTTCATGAAAGAGAACACAATCCCCAAGAAGGTCGACAAGATGACCTATATGTGGACGCTTTCACTGGTCATTGGTGTATCTGTGCTCATAGCATGTATGATACCCTTGTCTGGAAGATGGTTTGTAGTCAATTACGACACAGGTCTTCTAATAATCATGGCGTTCTTTGCCCTGGCACCCTTCTTCATCCTTGTTTCAGGATGGGCACAGAATAACAAATATTCTTTGATCGGTGGTATGAGAGCTGCAGAGCTTATGATCTCTTATGAGGTCCCAATGCTCATTATGATATCATCTGCTTGTTTACTGGCAGGCAGCTTCAACATCGGAGATATCGTCAATGCACAGCGCGATGTATGGTTCATCATACCCATGATCGTTGGTTTCATCACATTCCTTTTCTGCGCTACAGCGGAAGCAGAACGTACACCGTTCGATATCGCGGAAGCAGAAGCTGAATTAGTCGAAGGATGGCAGACCGAGTACGCAGGAATGAAGTGGGGATTAATCATGCTCGGTGATTACTTCAGAGGATACGTATCATGTGCAATGATAACCATTATCTTCTTGGGCGGATGGAATATACCATTTGTATCGGATAGCGTGAATAATTTCTTGCCAGAGGTCGTGTTCTTGTTGAAGACATGGTTTGTGTTCTTCCTCATGATCATGATAAGGGCGGCACTCCCAAGGGTCAGGACAGATCAGATAGTCAATATCGGATGGAAGGTTTTCATGCCATTGTCGGTAGTTAACTTTGTGATAGTTCTTCTTCTAAAGTTAGGAGGGATATACTGATGGTTAATTCAAAAACAAATGACGATTACAAGTATTCCTCTGACAGAGGCAATGTTGAGAACATGCCCTTTATGAAGGTTTACCCCAAGAATCCAGCTAGGTCTCTTTGGGTCATGAAGCCTCTTGTAAAGATGTTCAGGTTCTTAGGAAAGACCATCGTGCACAGGCCGGTATGTATACTATATCCATATGAGAAAATGTGGGTGCCTGATAACTATCGTGGACGTCCAGGACTCGATTTCAACATGTGTGTCGGTTGTGGAATGTGTGTCAGAATGTGTCCCACATCAGCAATTGTGCTGGTTGATGCACCTGATGATAACGGGAACATAGTCAAAAGGCCTCAGATCAATATGGGAAGATGTGCATTTTGTGGATATTGTGCAGAATACTGTCCAATCGATGCAATGACCGTTACGCCCGAGTTCGAATTGGCTGAATATACAAGAGAGGATCTCATCTACGGACCTCGCAGGCTTGCCTACAAGGGAACAAACGACATGATGAAGATCCAGATAGAGGAGACGCTCATATCTGATATCAAGAACGGAAACCCCGAGAGGCGTGTAAAACCGTTCATGATCGACAGACCGGAGCTCGAATCCGCAAAATGTATCAGCTGTAAGAAATGTGAAAAGGTCTGTCCTGTTAGCGCCATAAAAATGGTGGAACACGGAGTTAACGCGAAAGGCAGACCGATTCTTTGGCCTGAGATCGATGACAGCAAGTGTATTTGCTGTGAGAATTGCGTGGATGAGTGTCCCAAATCAGCTCTCCACATAAAAGAGGTGCTATAATGGGATCAATTGGAGATATCTGGAACGGATTGATCGATGTCCTTCATTACATTTGGAGCAACGGTGATCTCGTCGCATTCCTTGTACTCGCCGGCATTGCAATAGCTGCCGCCGTGTATGTGGTAACGGTCAAAGAGGTCGTCCACAGTGCATTCTACCTCGCATTGGTATTCGTATGTGTTGGATTCACGTACTTCTTCCTTGAGGCAGAGTTCATAGGTGTGATTCAGTTGCTCGTGTACGTCGGAGCTATCACGATCCTGTTCGCATTCAGTATCATGCTTACCAGAAGGTATATAATGAAGACCGGAGGCGACAAAGATGAATAAGAAGGTCGCAATCGGCGTTGGAGTAACAGCGCTCCTTATGGCTGTCTGTGTTGCAGGAGTGTTTGCCACAGAATGGAATGACTACATGAACTATGATGAACCTCAGGAGGTTCCATATACAGATGTTGTTGATGATCAGGGCGAGATCGATGAGAGTTCGCTCAATTACAACCTGTTTGAGGTCTATGGGCCAGTATTATTGATATTGGCGATCCTGATGTTCGGTGCCATGATAGGCGGAATATGTATTGCTAGAGAAGATTGGGAGGGTGAACAAGATGATTCCGATTGAGTTCTTCCTCGCTTTTGCAGCAATACTGTTTGCAATAGGCGCATATGGTGTCATGACAAAATCGAATACGATCATTGTTTTGATGTGCATAGAGCTCATGCTCAATGCGGCAAACATCAACTTTATCGCATTCTCAGCATTCCTAGGAGATGCCACAGGACAAGTATTCGTCATAATGACGATATCTGTTGCAGCTGCAGAGGTCGCGGTCGGTATTGCGATCCTGCTCAACGCTTATAAGATCAGAAAAACGACTGAGACCGATGCTCTCACTTCGATGAGGTGGTAAAGATGTTTGTAGAATATACGTGGTTAGTCCCGCTTGTACCTGCCATCTGCTTCATCCTGGTGGGATTCTTCGGAAATAAATTTGATAAGCACAATGGTGGAGGTTACCTCGCAATATTTGGTGTGGCCTTTGCCTGTGTGTTATCTGTACTCATATCTATCGAGTTCTTCACATCCGAGGCTTATTCCGATCCAGGGTATGTAACGCAACAGTTCACATGGTTCGTTTTCCCTGGTGGGTTTGAGATCAATATCGGATATTACGTCGATACCCTCGCATGCTTGATGATGATGTTCGCATCTTTCATCTCGATGCTCATCTTCATCTATTCACTCGGATACATGCACGGAGAGGGCAAGAGGAAGAGGAGATATTTCGCAGAAGTAGCACTTTTCGTCACAGGTATGCTGGGTCTCGCAATTTCAAGCAACTTCTTGGAGATGTTCATCTTCTGGGAGATAATGGGATTGTGTTCCTATCTTCTCATCGGATTCTGGAGCTTCAGTCATCCAGATGGCGATGATAAGGCTGACAATGCTGCTTCAGCAGCAAAAAAGGCATTCCTGGTCACAAGATTGGGAGACGTATCTCTTATGGCAGGTCTGTTCGTCCTGCTGTTCGCATTCAAGAGTCTTGATTACACAGTCGTATTTGATGCTGCAAACATTGCATCGGTCGATCATAACCTCATCATATTGGCAAGCTTGTTGATCTTCGGAGGAGCTATCGGTAAATCCGCTCAGTTCCCTCTGCTCGATTGGCTTCCTGATGCGATGGCAGGTCCTACGACCGTATCTGCTTTGATCCACGCAGCAACAATGGTCAAGGCGGGAGTGTACCTTGTCGCAAGGTGCTTCCCCATATTCTGTGAGGCGTCCAGTGTTTTGCTACTTGTAGCGATCATCGGAGGAGTCACAGCGTTCTTCGCCGCAACAATGGCTTTGAACAATATGAACATAAAGAAAGTCCTGGCTTATTCCACACTTTCGCAGTTGGGATACATGTTCCTTGCATTAGGTGCAGGCGGATACATGATCGCCCTGGGTATTGAGACCGGAGATACCGCACTCATTGCGGCCGGTTCTCTTGGATATACTGCAGGATGCCTGCACATGGTGAACCATGCTTTCTTCAAAGCATTGCTATTCCTATGTTCCGGTTCGGTCATACATTCTACAGGAACAGAGGATATGCGTGAGATGGGTGGGCTGGATAAAAAGATGAAGATAACATCGATTACGATGTTGATCGGTTCTCTTTCGATTGCGGGATTCCCGTTCTTCGCCGGGTTCTGGTCCAAAGATCTGATTCTCGAGCAGACGTTACATGCAAGTCAGTTTGGAGCTGCGGGGTGGGTGTTCCTTGTATTGTGGATACTTGCGATAATCACAGCTTTCATGACGGCATTCTACATGTTCCGTATGTGGTACATGACCTTCCGTGGACCCGAGGGCAAAAACTCGAAGCATTGCCACGGCGAATCACCCAGGTCTATGACCATTCCGCTCATGATCCTGTCCGTTTTCGCATTCGGTTTCGGTTTCGTCCTCTTCTTCGGTTTCGACAGCTTGCTGTGTATCGAGATCGAACATGGACAGTTCCGTGTTGGAGGCGGCGAGGCAGAAGGATTCGAGTATCTGGTTGATTTCTTCACCAATGTCTGGACATATGTTACAATAGCCCTTGTCCTGTTGGCAATATACATTGCAAGAGCAATGTACTCGAAGAGAACGATCGATCCAGCAAAATTCAACAAGAATGGAGAGTCCTGGCTTTATAAGGCACTTACCAAAAGATGGTGGTTCCCCTATATGTATGACCAAATCTCCTGGAAACTCGGTTACGGTGTCGCACGTGGTGTCGAATATGTCGATAAAAATATCGTTGACGGTACTGTGAACGGACTTTCCAATGCAGTAGTAGGAAGTGGAGATTTGATGAGTAAAGCTCAGACAGGAAATGTAAATAATTACGCAGCAGTGGTCATGGGAGGCATAGTTGTGCTCTTCGTCGCGATCATTGCATTGTTCTTCTTCATGGGAGGGTTGTAAGATGTTCGATCTACCCGAGATACCCTATCTTCTTACACTCTTGGTCCTGATCCCATTGATAGGTGCGATAGTAGCACTTTCAATGGGAGGAGAGAAACAAAAGTACGCTAAAACAGTGTCAATAATCTTCAGCGCGATCACATTGGTCCTTGCTGTCTACTTGATGCTTTCTAGTGACTATGGTCAATACACAGAGAACTACACATGGATCGAGACAGCCGGTCTGAAGATGTCATACATTTTGACGGTCGACGGATTGAGCATTCTGATGGTATTCTTGACTGCATTATTGCTGTTGGTAGTATCCATCTTCTCGTCACATCAGACGGACAAGCCCAATTACTTCTTCGCATTGCTTTTGGCAATGGAAGTAGGTTTAATGGGCGTGTACATGTCAGCGGACTACTTCCTGTTCTACATAATGTGGGAGGTAACACTGATCCCAATGTACTTCATGATCTCGTGGTTTGGAGGACCCAGGAGGCATTATGCCGCCATCAAGTTCTTCATCTACACTCATGTGGCATCATTGGTGATGTTGATCGGTATATTCGCGCTTGCATTCCAGGCATCCCAGGGCGGGGTCGTCGACTTCTCCTTCGCGGCTGTTCTTGCAGGTTCAGTGGCATTCAGTGCGACATTCCAGACATTGGTCTTTGGGCTTATGTTCTTCGGATTTGCCGTCAAGATGCCTATTGTGCCGTTCCATACATGGTTGCCGGATGCGCACACAGAGGCACCCACAGCAGGATCCGTTCTGTTGGCAGGTGTAATGCTTAAGATGGGTTCCTACGGTATAATCAGGGTCTGTCTCGAAGCATTGCCCGATGGGGCTGTAACTTGGCAGCCAATAATGTTTGTAGTTGCGATCGTTGCGATCATTTACGGTGCATACGCATGTATTGCCCAAAAGGATCTCAAGAAAATGGTTGCGTTCTCATCCATCAGCCATATGGGAATGGTCATGCTAGGTATTGCTTGCCTCTCAGAGATAGGATTGGAATTCGCTATATTCCTGATGTTCGCGCACGGACTTATCACGGCAGTATTGTTCATGACATGTGGTCTTGCTCACGATCTTTTCGAGACAAGGGAGATCCCCTTACTCGGGGGGCTCGCCTCAAAGGTACCTGTTTATGCTACGTTCATGATGTTTGGTTTCATGGCTTCCTTAGGTCTGCCTGGTCTCGTTGGATTCTGGGGAGAATTTGGTATCATATTCGGATTCTACGAATATGCGGAGTCAGTCAACATGATATGGTTGATCGTATTCTGTCTGTTCTCTCTATTGTTGACCGCGGGTTATTACCTGTGGGCAATGCAGAGGACCTTGTTCGGAAGGCTTACCAAAAAGCTACCTGGTGAAGTAATGGAACACATGCGTGACGTGAACAAGACTGAAGGTATAGCAATGGGGATCATGTGTCTCATGATCGCAATATTTGGACTCTGGCCTGATCTTGCGCTCAACATAATCTCTCAGTACTCATCTGCATTGATGGGGGTGATTTGAGATGGATGCTTCAATAATAACTAACCTCTTCGGGGAATTCAGTTCAATGGCGCCAATGATCATATTGATCTTGGGCGTCCTACTGATGCCTGCACTGTACTTCACAACGAAAAACAGGAATGTTGTAAGCGTAGCGATGCTGTCATTCATCGTCGTTTCCATGCTTGTAAACGCGGTCCTTCTCTTGGGAAGTTACCAGGGAGATTATCTGGGGCTATTCGAGTACGATGCGTTCTCAGGTTTAATGATCCTGTTGTTCCAGATAGTAATTCTATTGGTTGCCATCGTATCTGCTTCCAGTGTTGAGGTCACCCATCTGCATTATGGTGCGTTCGCATCTTTGTTGATGGCAGCTACAACCGGAATGATGTTTGTAGCAACAGCGACCGATCTTATCGTGATCTTTGTCGGTGTTGAACTGGCAAGTATCTCCTCGTATGTCCTTGTGGCCATGAAGAGGAATGATCCCAGAGCATCTGAGGCTGCTGTAAAGTACGTCATTATCGGTGGACTTTCCACAGCTTTGACTGTCTATGGTATCTCAATGCTTTACGGAGTGACAGGCACTACAAATCTTCAAGAGATTGCAGTATCACTCTCTACACAAGGATTCACATGGGCATTCGGAATCGCAATGATCACAATGATCGCTGGTTACGGATTCAAGATCGCGGCAGTGCCGTTCCATATGTGGGCGCCAGATGTATACGAGGGAGCACCAACACCCGTTTCCATGTTCCTCGCGACAGGTTCAAAGAAGATGGGAATCGTTGTATTCTTCAAGATCTTCCTTATAATGTTCGTAGCGGGAGTATCTGTTGCCTCATTCGCAACAGTTGAAATGCAGTACCTGTTCGCCATTATAGCAGCAATAACGATGACAGTGGGAAATGTCGTTGCGATTTCTCAGACCAATATCAAAAGGATGTTGGCATATTCGAGTATCGCACAGGCAGGTTACATACTGATCGTAATGGCCGTAATGAGTGAGTATGCTTTGACTGGTGGTATCTTCCACATGTTTACGCACGTTTTCATGAAAGGAGGAGCATTCCTGGTCGTTGGTGCACTCATCTGTGCGGGCATTGGTGAAAAGATAACGGATTACAGAGGTCTGGCAAAGAGGGCACCATTCCTTGCATTTGCAATGATGTTGTTCCTTTTCTCGTTGGCAGGAATTCCGCCTTTGGCAGGATTCACCTCGAAGTTCGTTCTGTTCTCATCGGCAATATATAGTGACGGCGGAGCAACTTCTCAATGGGTCTGGCTTGCATTCATTGCAATATTGAATTCTGCGATCTCACTTTACTACTATGCAAGGGTCGTCAAGGTCATGTATGTAGAGAAGGGAGAGTCGACAGAGAAGATCAAGGTGCCAAAGGCATTCCTTGCAGCGATATTGATCTGTGTCGTAGCAGTGATAGTTCTCGGTATATTCCCTCAGATCATACTGGGACCTGCGGCTGATGCTGCAGCTGCATTCTTCTCGGTCGTTTGATCAAGTCCAAGTATTCAAACCTTTTAAAAAACAATTTTTTTTATTATACCCATTTTTGTATGAGATAAATATTAAGTACGGTCTTTCCATCTCTCATTAATGGTCGAGGCGTGGGACACCTGTATTAACGAGGACCTGGCGAAGGTAGAAGGACTTATGATGGACATCATAAGGTCCGATAATCTCGAACTTACAGAGATGTGTAGCTATGTCCTGAATGTGCATGGTAAAAGGATAAGGCCTGCGATCTGTCTTCTAAGTTATCTTGCATGCGGCGGTAAGGATATGGATAACCCCATCAAGGTGGGTGCCGCGCTTGAGATAATACACAATGCCACGCTTGTTCATGATGATATAAATGATGAGGCTGAGCTCAGAAGAGGCAGGAAAGCGCTCTACAAGGAATATTCGCTCAGCAAATCAATAGTTGCTGGTGATTTTCTTTTTGCGGTCGGCTTTCAGTTAATAGGGTCTTCTTCTCACAAGATCGTTGAATACGTCGTTGATGCAGCCGCATCTATGGGAGCCGGAGAATTCAATCAACAGGATTTTGAGCACAAAGGAAAAGTTTCAGAATCTGATTACATGAGGATCGTCAACGGTAAGACGGCCAAGTTCATCGAATGTTCTGCGAAGTGTGGATCCTTCCTTTCAGGTGCGGAATTCAACAAAGTGGAAGCACTAGGATATTTTGCGGATAGGATAGGTATAGCATTCCAGATCATAGACGATACATTAGATATCATCGGCGATCAAAGTAAAACAGGAAAACCGATCGGGAATGATATCTTGGAGGGAAAGCCTACACTTCCCATAATCTATGGAATGCAGGACCCTGTACACGGGGAATCCATTAGAAAGGTCTTTGAGAAAGAAACTCCGACCATGGATGAGGTACAGGTTGCTATCGATCTGATAAAAAGGACCGATTCTATCGATAGATGCAGACGCGTTGCAAGGTCCATCGTGGATGAGGCCATGAACTCGCTTGTAATCATTGAGGATTCGATATACAAGGATTCGCTCATTGCGTTGGCGGATTATATTGTCAGACGCGACAGGTGATGAAGTGACAGATAGGCTTAAGACAGACATCCTTGTCGTAGGTTCTGGGCCAGCAGGAAGTACAGCTGCAAGATATGCTGCTGAAAAAGGTGCCCAGGTCACGTTCATTGAGCGTCGTTCGGAGGTTGGAGTACCCGTAAGGTGTGGCGAGCTGATACCTTCCAATGAGGAAATAAAAGGCATGTTCCCCCATTTGAAAGATGAGGATTCATTGTTCAATCTTCCATCTCAGCTTCGTTTGAAGGAAATTCAGGGTATAAAACTTGTCAATCCTAAAGGTAAATCCACTGTTTTGGATTTTACAGGATATACTACAGACAGAGACAAATTTGACCAGTATCTGGCAGAAGAAGCTCAGAAGGCAGGCGCAGACCTGATCAAGAATTGTCTTTTCAAGGAGATCAAGGAAGGTCACGCAGTCACTTCTATCGGTGACATAGAGTATAAAGTGATCATAGGTGCAGATGGACCAGGGTCCCGTGTGGCGCAGAGCCTGGGACTTCCAAGGAATAAAAACCCATATCCTGCGGTAACTGCACAAGCTAAAGGGGATTTTGATCCATATGTAGTGATGTTCTTTGGAGATATTGCTCCTGGAGCATATAGTTGGATAATCCCAAAGACAGGAAAGGCAAACGTAGGCGTAGGATTCTCTCCGAATTTTGCAAATGGGACCCTTGGAGATTATTTCAATACATTTACAACAAAACGTGGATTTGAGATCATATCGCCCAAACTTGAAGGTAAATATGTACCGAGTGAAGGCGCGATATGTAGAACAGTTTCAGGTAACGGAATGGTCGTCGGGGACGCAGCAGGGCATGTGATATCGGTCAACGGAGGAGGAGTTCCTTTAGCACTTATCGCGGGCCGTATATGCGGGCAGGTCGCCGGAGATAATGTGAATAACGGCCGTTCGTTGTCAGATTACGAAACAGAATGGAGAGATATACTTTACAAACCTCTGAAGATAGCTGCCAATAATAAGAGGTTAGCAGATATATTTGCATTCGGATCTGAAAGACGTACGGTCCTGTGCATGTCGATTCTTGGGGAAAGACGGATGGGCAAGCTCATACGCTGTAAACATCTCTTCCCGTGATCATCTTTTTCTGCAAGCTTTCATAGAGGAACCGCAAATAGGGCATTCTGTCATTTTTTCTTTATACCATTTTTTGCATCCTATACATTGATAATTCCATTTTTCTATTTTTTTTATTCCTTCTTGTCCGACGCCTTTGAATGGAAGGTTCATCAAACGCGCTACATTTTGTATGGAATAATCATCAGTAAGGATAGTTCCCTTTACATCAATGGCTAGTGCCAGCACGGTTATGTCAACGGGGGATAATTTTCCAAGGTCACCGCTTTTTTTTGCAATTTCCTTTACTTTTTCCACTGATTCTTTTGTGCAATCGAACACTCTGAGCAGGTCTCCCCACAGGTCTAGCCTATTATCTTTGTATTTGGTAAGTTCATCAACGACACCTGGTGGACAACAGGATTCCTCTTCAGGTAATTGAGCCATAGTAAAAAGTGCCGAACTGTCTAATACCAACATATAGGATTTATTGGGATCACTGTATTTCATGTTTCCGAAAGCTTAAACGATGATGCGCATATAGGTGACTGATAAGAATGGATGCAGTAACCCTCCTTGTGATTATGCTCAATGGTCTTTGGTTGTTCCTACCTGCAATGGTTCCCAATTCAGCGGCGGCCTTGTTTGGCGGTGGGACCACCATGGATTTTGGGAAGAAATGGAAAGGAAAAAGAATATTCGGAAGTGGAAAGACCTGGAAAGGTTTCTTCGGAGGCGCCATTGTCGGTATCATCTTAGGTGTGATAATGATCGATATAGCCTATTTCTTCGATCCAAAGAACTTCTGGGGATATGGGCCATTCTGGAGCAATGTAGGAATAGTAATCTGTTTGGCTTTTGGTGCAGTATTAGGGGATCTTCTCGGAGCATTCATAAAGAGAAGGTTAGGTCTCAAAAGGGGTGAGAAAGCTCCAATATTGGACCAGTATGATTTTGTCTTTGGTGCTTTCCTTATCACGGCCATATTCTTCCCCGATTGGGTGTATTCAACATACATAGAAGGTTGGCATCTGGCCGCTTTGTTGTTCATTTTATTGATAATGTTCTTTTTACACCGTGTTGCGAATATAGTTGCCTACAAATGGGGCGTTAAAAAAGAGCCTTGGTGAATTTATGAGCGAGATATCAAAAGCATTGGAAGAATGTGGTGCATTGCAATTCGGGGATTTCACCCTCGCATCAGGGGTTAAGAGCAATTACTATATCGACATCAAGAAAGCAAGTACGAATCCTAAGGTCCTTTATCTGATCTCTCAGCTTATGGCTGAAAGGATGCAGATGGATAACATTCATCCTGATAAGATCGCTGGAGTGGTTCTTGGTTCCATACCTCTTGCGGCAGCACTATCATTGGCAACAGGTATTCCGTATGTCATGGTCAGAAAAGAAAAGAAGGACCACGGCACTGGAAGGCTGATAGAGGGGGATCTTAATGCAGGGGAGAAGGTCTTGGTCGTCGAAGACGTCATAACCACTGCTGGGTCGAGTATCAAAGCGATCGAGACATTAAGGTCCGAAGGTGCTGATATAATCGGGGTCATATCAGTTATTGACCGTGAAGGCGGAGGAAGAGAGAATCTGGAACATGTTGGTGTTCATCTGAGGGCCCTTGTTAAGGGATCCGATCTCTTGAAGGCTCAAAAGTCATGAGGCCAGATTCAGATTGTAGGCTTTGCGGGCTTTGTGAAGGCCGCATCAATATGGTCCTTCCAAGTGGAGATCTCGATTCCAAGGTGGTATTTGTGGGTGAAGCTCCCGGTGAGAAGGAGAATCTATGTGGAAAGCCATTCGTAGGACGTTCCGGGCAACTTTTGGATAAGATCATGGAAGAAGAGGGCCTCGATAGGTCAAGTATAATGATAACCAACACAGTAAAATGTCGTCCTCCGAATAATAGAGACCCTACGAAAGAGGAGATGGCGGCCTGCCGTCCATTTTTAGATTCAGAGCTTTATGATAAGCACTTGATAGTCGGCCTGGGAAAGTCATCATGTAGAGATCTTATGGGTTATGAAGGTAAAATGTCGGACATAGTCAATACCATTCAGAAAATAACAATTGGGGACAGGGAAGTAATTTTCATTCCTACATATCATCCGGCCGCGTGCATATACAGCAAGGATGCCAGACAGGGATTGAAAGATACGATGAAGATCGTAAAAGAAAATTATTTGAGGTGATAGACTGCATTTCTCTGGTTTCATGATCGATATGGATGGTACGGTCTACAAAGGCGGTAATGTTATTCCTGGTGCCGTGGAATTTATAGAATTTCTTGTAAATAGTGAAATGCCATTTGTTTTTCTGACGAATAATTCTTCAAGTCCCAGATCATATTATTTCAATAAGTTGAGGAAAATGGGATTCAGGGTTTTAGAGGAAAATGTGATAACCTCCAATATCGCAACGATCAGATATGTGCTAGAGAAGTATCCAGGTAAAAAGGTCTATCCAATAGCATCTGAAGATGTGATCGAGGAAATAAAGAACGCAGGCATAAATATCACAGATAAAGACCCAGATGTAGTCTATCTAACATTCGATAAAACTATAGATTATGCCAAGATCAACGCAGGGTTCCATTTCATATCTAAGGGTGCAAAGCTGGTCGCGACACATCCGGACGATGTTTGCCCGACCGAGGATTCTTATGATGTTGACATAGGACCATTCATACGGCTTTTCGAATCGATATCTGGATGCAAGGCAGAGATTGTAGGTAAACCCAACAGGCTAATGTTGGAGATGGCAGCAGTCGAAATGGGGGTACAGATAGAGGAAGCGGTCATGATAGGGGACCGCCTGTATACAGACATAAAAATGGCCTCAGAGGCCTGCATCAGCTCTATCCTCGTATTGACAGGTGAAACTTCCAAGAAGGATCTGGAGACATCGGAGATCAAGCCTACATATGTCCTGGAATCTGTGTCTGATATCCCCAGGTTTTTGTGTGAAGATTGATTGTTCTTATTTAACCACGAGAACAGGACACTTCGAGAGTCTGACGACCTTCTCCGCTACGCTTCCCATGATCGCATGTGAAAGTCCAGTACGTCCGAGTGTACCCATGACAATAAGGTCATAGTTTTGGGATATGTCGATGATACCTATGGCAGGGTCTCCTGAAGATATAAGTGGTTCTACCTTGACCCCTATTTTTTCTCCCATTTCGACTATTTTGTTGACATATTCTTCAGATATTTTTTGAATGTACTGTGCTTCATTCGGATATTCGATGGAGCTGATACTGTTCAAGTCGAATACATGGATCGCGAAGACCAAAGCATTCGTGCTCTGTCCGAGTTCCAATCCGTATTCAGCTGCTACAAGTGCAGAATCGCTTCCGTCAGTAGGTATCAGTATGCGTTTTATTTTCACCATAAGATAAAAACAGATTTGGGGATTTATATAACATGCACTCGAAAAACCTGTGATGAGATTTTTGAATACTGCGTTCTCGGAGAGCCAAGAAGGCTTCAAATGTACATTTCTGGGCGCGGTATTTATATATCGCGCATATTTATATAATGTTGCCTTTCGAGGCAAGTGGGATGCATACGAGTTCGAGCGCTCGCGTTGCCCTAGCAGGGGTGTAACGTGTACTTAAAGCAGATAGAATTAGAGAATTTCAAATCGTTTGGCGGTAAATTAACCATACCGATGATGGAGGGCTATATGGCGGTCACGGGACCGAATGGCTCGGGTAAATCGAATATTACAGATGCCATCCTATTTGTTCTTGGACCAAAGAGTTCGAAGGCAGTCAGGGCGGGAAGGTTAACCGATCTAATTTTCGATGGCGGTAAAGCAAAGAATAAAGCCAGTTTTATGAAGGTTTCCCTCGTATTTGACAATTCTGACAGAATAATGCCCTGGGATGATGATATTGTAAGGCTTACACGTCACGTCAAGGTAGCCGATAATGGTACAGATTACAATTCATACTTCTTTGTGAACGATCAGAAGTCAACACTCACTGAATTTGACAGTCTTCTTACAAAAGCGCGCATAAGTGCAGATGGATATAACATGGTCCAACAGGGAGATGTGACCAGGATAGTCCAGATGGGCAACTTGGAGAGAAGGCGCATATTAGATAGCATATCCGGAATAGCGAGTTATGATAACGATCTCGAAAAGGCCAATACTGAAAAGATCGAGGCACAGGCCAACTTAGAGCGCATAAATATAATAGTAGGCGAGCTGGAGTCACAGCTGAAGAAGTTGGAGAAGGATAGAGAGGAAGCCAAGAAGTATCTTGAGACCCAGTCTTATAGAGATGTTGCGAAAGCCCAACTGGTCCACAGACAATATCAGATCGAGGAGGCAAAGCTCCAGAGTCTCAATGAGGCCATCGCAAAGATGGCAGAAGACATAACATTGCTAAAGGCCAGGAAGGAAGAGCTCAAGACAGAATACGATCTCAACGAACACGCAATACACGATAAGGAAGAAGAGATCGCTGCCAAGATCGGGCCTGAGTACAAAGAGATCAAGGGAAAGATAGAGGGTGCGAAGATATCACTCGCTACCCAGAAGGATCGTATTGAGCGTGCAAGGGATGACAAAGAGGAACAGAACGGGTTCAAGACCAATTTCGAAGAGTCCATTTCTGAGAATAAGAAAGAGCATGCAACCTCAGTTGAATTATTGGCGGACGTCAATATAAAATTGGAAGAGGTCTCCAGGAAACTGGACGTGGCCAGATCAGAGGATGCTAAGATCAGCGAAGATATGGCTAGGAGCGGCGGAGAATACACAGAGCTCCAAAATAAACTCCTGAAGATCGAGAGAGAGATGGATGAGACCGAGACCAGAGAACAGGCAGCTCAGGTTTCATTTGCCAAGGCCGAGGCAATAGCGGAGGAGAATGCGCGTTCGAAGGCATCTTTGGACGAGAGACTCCAGTCAGCAGCATTCGATATAAAGGATGCAGAGTGGAACATTCAACAGGTAAAGCAGGAACTGGGCGGCACATCCGTAGAAGATTATTCCCAGAAGATCTTGGCAGCAAGGAAGAAAGAGGCCGAACTGGAGAAACAGGAAGCGGAACTCAGAGAAGCCATAAGGAAATTCGACGCGGATTACAATCAACTTGCTGCCGAAAAGAGGGTTTCAGATAACGTCAACGGTGGTAACAATGCTGTAAAAGTGATACTCGGCCTTAGAGACAAGGGTGAGATGACTGGAATATACGGTACGATACAGGAGCTTGCTACCGTCAAACCAGGGTATGAGACAGCTCTATCCATAGCTGCTGGTAACAAGATGCAGGCCATCGTGGTCGGTGATGATCAAGTGGCCTCGGATTGTATCAATTACCTCAAGAAGCAGAAGCTTGGAAGGGTCGCTTTCCTCCCATTGAGCAAAATGATAGGTGGGAAACCCAAGGCCAAGGCCATAATGATATTGAAACAGACAGAGGGGTACGCCACGGATCTCATAGATTATGATTCCAAATATGAAAATGCATTCTGGTATGTTTTCCAGGATACATTGGTAGTGGACAATCTAGAGAATGCCCGTGGCCTAATGGGGGGTGTCAGACTTGTGACCAGGGCCGGAGAGCTTATTGAAGCATCTGGTGCAATGGTCGGAGGTACTATCAATCAACAATCCGTCATGAAGTTCGGGGCTTCTTCAGAATCCAAGCTCGAAGAAGTGGGTTCAAAGTTGAGGGCGGCAAACGCTTCTTTAGATATTTTGGTCTCCCAGCTTAGGGAGATGAGGAACAACATACGTGCGATGGACGATGAGATGAGAAAGGCCAATGCAGCAGGTATGGGAAGCCAGGCCAAGATGGGACAGCTCAACGCACAACTTTCGGAGCTCAAGAAAGTAAAACAACAGCTTTCAGATCAATTCGAAGCTAAGAAAAAGGAAAGCATCCAGGTAGAGAAGTCCTTGCAGGAAGCAAAGGATGAATTTGGAAGTATATCTGAAGCGCTGGAGAGTCTTAGGAGCAGCAGGTCCTCCGTAAGGGACCGTATCGAGGAGATCGCGCCTGCAGAGATACAGGAAAAGATCCAGAAGGTAAGGGACAAGATCTATCGGTTGAGGGAAGAAGTTTCAGATCTCTCGTCGCAAAAGAACGCGCTATCGGTAGAGATCACAGGGCTCGCCAATCAGAAAGAATCATTGGAAATACAGCTCGCTTCCGTGGTCAAGAAGATCAAAGATAACGAGGTTTCGATCAAAGATAACGAGGAAAAGTGCAGAACGATCGAAATCGAGTTGGAAGCGTTAAGAAGTATAGAGCGCGACATGGAAAAGGGAATAGAGGGCCTAAGAAACCAAAAGGATCTGCTTCTGGAAAAGAAGTACAGTTTGGACAATCAGAGATCGTCCACACAGGAGAAGATCGAGGTAAAGGAGGGTATGAAACTCTCCCAAGAGGCGCAGGTCGGTATCGTCCAGGCGAATATAGCACAGTTGAGGATCGATATCGATGCGATAACGATCAAGGTCACAATGCCGATCCCGTCGGAGGAAGAATTAAGACGCACCATAAAATCTTGCGAGAATATACTTTCTAAGATCGGTAATGTGAATCTTCGGGCGATCGAAGAGTATGATGAGAAGAAGGGAAGATATGACACATTGATGTCTGATGTCTCAACTCTCAACAGACAGATCAAAGACCTTGAGAATTTGAGAGAGTCCTTGAACTCTCAAAAGAAAGTTTTGTTCATGAGGTCATATGACGCAGTGAACACGAATTTCAAAGCCACGTATGCTCAGCTTTCCGGAGGTGGAGAAGCATTTATGGACCTTGAGTGCCGGGATGACCCGTTTATCGGGGGCCTGTCTATCAATGCAAAGCCAAGGAATGGAAAGCTGTTGAAACTGGAGTCCTTGTCGGGGGGAGAGAAGTCCTTGACCGCCTTGGCATTCATCTTTGCTATTCAGGAATACCAACCTTCTCCTTTCTATGTATTGGACGAGGTCGATATGTTCTTGGACGCAGTGAATGCAGAGATGGTTGCCAAGAGGATCAGGGAAAGCTCTCGTAAGGCACAGTTCATACAAGTATCCTTGAGGAAAGTGACCTTGGCGATGGCCGATCATCTGATTGGTGTCACAAGGCCGCCGTCAGGGATAAGTAAGGTGATCATACAGCCCGATTTCGATGAGGTCGCAAAGTATGAGGAAGAGGCTGTCAAGATGCAGCACCAGGATTAAAGAAGGGATGGGAAATGGAAAATATACAGATGTCAGAAATGGAGCAGCATTTGCTGTTCCACAAGGCGCTTGCGGAGGACGTGGGGTCCTTCGACAGGATCAACGGTTACATGAAGATCCTGAACAGCACGATGGGCGAGAGGCTCAACGATCCAGTGGATGAATCCATAAGATCGGTGTTCAGTCTGGTCTTGGAGAACGGTATAGATCCGTGGGAGATAGACCTCAGAGAGTTCGTTAGGATGTATTCCAAGAAGGTCTCGAACAATACGTTCGACATGATCGTTGCCGGAAAGCTACTGCTTATGGCGTGGAAGATCCTAAGATTGCAATCTGAAGCAACCTATGGAAAGGGAGCAGAACCAGTTGCGGAAGAGGAAGTTTTCACCTCGGATTTCGATCTGGAAGATGAGGATGCGCAGATGGCAGTTCCAGAGGTATCCTTCATGAGGGCATTTCAGAGGGAAGCAATGCGCCCCGTTACCATGTATGAGTTGATCGATGCATTTGAGGATGCACGTGCAGAGATCGAGATACAGCAGGAGAGGGAACGCGTAAAGGTCGAATTGAATGCCAAGGAACCGAGGAAGTTCGAGAACAAGGCACACGATGAGGACGATGAGAAGGATGTTGAGCACGTCTGGGAAAGGATCCAGAGATTCGGAACAGGGGCGATCCAGGTCAACGACCTATACATCCACAGTCTGATGGAAGACCTTAGAACATTCATATCGATATTGCATCTTGTCAGAGAAGGCAAGTTGGATGTATGGCAGGACGTATTACCATATGGACAGGTCTTCATCGAGATCAAGATCCCAGGGGCATCTGGAATCTTGGAAGAGAGCACAGGCATCGAGGCGGTGAACTGAGTGAATGTCAAAGGAGCGGTCGAGGCAGCCCTCTTCTCCTCCGCAGACAATATAACGGTTCAGGGGATCGTTGAAAGGACCGGATTGCCAGAATCTGATGTCAGGTATGCCATCATGGATCTGAGAAAGGAATACGAGGAACGCGATTCTGCCATAATGATAGCTAAGATAGGCAATGATTATCGCATGATGCTGAGGACCGAGTATTCTGATTATACGGGCAAATTTGCTAGGGCGGAGATGACCGGTGGAATGATGAGGACGTTAAGCACTATTGCATATAATCAGCCCGTACTTCAGTCCGAGTTGTTTAAGACCCGTGGTGCCCGTACATATGATGATGTCAAGGCCCTTATGGACATGGATCTGATATCCGGAAAGAAGGCCGGACAAACCATCGAACTTACGACGACCAAAAAATTCTCTGAATATTTTGGGATAGGGAGTACCAAATTGGCGGACATCAGGATTTGGATCGAAGCCCAAGCGAAGAATATGTAATGATTTTTAAGGTGTACGATCCGTTTTTTGCGGGTCGTTACCTTCTTCTTCTATATAGACTATGTAAAAGTTTTTATTTAGAGCAATATATGGGCATTTGATATTTATGGTAATGCCACAAGCCCTTTTGGAAAAATCCGTGGACAAACGCGTCTCCCTTCTTTTGAAGGATGGGAGAATATTGGAAGGTAAACTCACTGGATTTGACGAGTACATGAACATGGTGCTCGAAGAGACCGCTGAGAATAATGCGGCCGGTGGAGAGGAGAGACGTCTGGGAATGGTCGTCCTTCGCGGAAACAATGTAGTAAGCATCTCGATCCTCTGAGATGGGCTTCTCAGTAAAAACACCGTTCGTTCGGTGAACGGAAGGTATTCTCTGATGTCCCTATTCAAAAAGATCAATGAGGTATCCAACAATGACGGGGCACGCAAGGCTTGGTTCGGCTTTGCGGTAGCCGTACTCATCTGTTTGATCATTTTACCTTCGATCTTTGTGGTCACAAAGCTGTTCACCGATTGGGGACTGGTCAGTCAAACGTTTGCAGACTCTGCAATGATGTCCACCATATATGGTGCGGTCTCGAATTCTTTCAGTATTGCTTTAATCGTTACAGTTCTTGACATTTTTGTCGGTATTCCGATGGCCTGGATCCTGGTAAGGAAGAATTTCAGGGGGAAACGATATCTTGACACATTGATGGATATGCCTTTGGCATTTCCGACTGCAGTTCTAGGCATATCGGTGGTCATATTCTGGGGTGCACCCGAAGGCATATCCATTCCGGGATTAGGTCTGATCGTTTCCCCATATGTGATGGTCATAATGTTGCATATCATCTTCACATATCCTTACATGGTAAGGTCTCTTTCAGCAATCTTAGAACAGATAGAACCGAATTATGAGACAGCGGCCATGACGCTCGGGGCATCAAGATTCACTGCCGTTAGAACAATAACTTTGCCACTTTTTCGTGCCGGTCTCGTAACAGGGTTCATTCTCTGTTTTGCGAGGTCTTTATCCGAGACCGGAGGAACGTATATCGCCCTGTCTTTGATGGGTGATGAGAGTTCATTTTTCACAGGACCAACATTCATCGCCTTCATGAAATCGCAATCGACAGAGGTTGCGATGGGCCCGATGATACTGATCAGTATAATAATGATAGTTTTAGCGCTCATCCTGTTATTGTTGGTTAAAAGGTTAATGACAAAGATCAAATTACCTGTGACCAAGGTCTGGCCACAGATAGGTAGGAAGCTTAGTAACGGATTCGCTCCCAAAGCAAAGGACATTTTCTCCATTGTTTTCCTCATGGTCATCGTGTTGATACCGTCCTTCTACATCTTTGCATATCTGACTCAACCGATAGCATCTGTGGATTATGGTTCGTTGATGTCGTCGATCGGCATATCGTTCTTTGTGGCAGGTGTAGCGGTTGTTTTCGATATAGTGTTCGGGATACCTGTCGCCCTTTACATCGCAAGGCATCGCAATACAAAGTTCGGGCAGGCGTTGGATAATATCGTGAATATACCTCTAATAATTCCAACTACAGCTTTGGGATTTTCTCTTGCTTTATTCTGGGGGAGTCTTGGTGTCGGTGGCGCCATGTCCATATTGCTTGTGATCTTGGGACACATATCTTTCACGTATCCTCTGGTTGTCAGGAATATAGTCGGTGCGGTGGAGGAAGTGGACCCGTCTTATGAGGAAGTAGCTCTCACATTGGGGGCAAAGCCATTCCAGACATTTACTAAGGTTTTAATGCCAATAGTGAAAGCTTCGATGATCGCAGGGGCAATATTGGCATTTACAAGAAGTCTCGGAGAGACAGGCGCAACACTCGCAATAACCAGCAACATCCAGACAGTCCCTATCTACATTACCAATCTGATAAAGGCAGGATTGTACTCCGAGGCAGCGATGTGTTCTATTGTACTGATCCTAATATGTTTCATCTTCATGTTCGCTGTAAGGATGGTCACGCACAGAGGTGATAAGAATGCCTGAGATCGTTCTCGATAAACTCGTTAAGAGGTACGGTCACACAGCGGCTGCAAACGGGCTTAGCCTTACTGTCAAGGATGGTGAGTATCTCTGTATACTGGGGCCAACAGGTGCGGGTAAAACGACATGTCTTAGAATGATATGTGGACTTACGAAACAAGATTCAGGAACCGTGTCATTTGACGGTAAAGAGATCGACAAGATGCCAGTATCTGAACGTCAGACCACTATGCTGTCTCAGGTCTATTCTCTGTTTCCTCCACTTACTGTATACGAGAATGTCATGTTTTCTCCGACCATCAAGGAATGGCCTGAAGATGATAGTAAAAAGTTAGTAAAAAGCATGATAAAAATGGTCCATATGGACCACAAAGTGCAACAATATCCGCATGAACTCAGCGGAGGGCAGCAGCAGCGTACCGCACTCGCAAGGGCCTTGGCATCAGATTCCAAAGTATTGCTATTGGATGAGCCTCTAAGGGCATTGGATGCCCGCCTTAGATTGGAGCTTAGGAAAGAGCTCAAATCAATGACCAAGGAGTTGAAACTTACTGCTATTCATGTAACGCATGACCAGGATGAGGCGTTGGAGATGGCTGACCGCATCGCTATCATCCGCCATGGGAGTTTCGTCCAAGTAGGGACTCCGATAGAGATATTCCAAAATCCTGCAACGCCGTTCGTTGCGAATTTCGTAGGCAGGTCCAATATATTCACAGGAAAGATAAGGTCCACATGTGAAGGATATACCGAAGTCGAGATAGGTGATGGAAAGATCATAAAAGCTAGAAAGACAGACATCCCCGTCGATACAGACGTAGTGGTCGCTATCAAGATAGGGTCTACAAAAATAGAACATATGTACGACCCGACCGAGGAAGATCTCGAAGAGATAATACCTGAAGGGTATTTTGAGGGTGAGATAGAAAGGATATTGTATGAAGGTGCTACGGTAACCGTCGAGATGATATCAGATGGTGTTGGAAGAGTAATCACAAAAATCCCTAACAGGAAATATGATGATTATGCAATCAAGGACCGTGTAATGATAAACTGGGTTCCAGACATGGCAGTGATATTCAACGTTCCAGAATGTGGCATCGAAGAAGAACTGAGGTTAGACTGATGGCAAAGATAGAACTGAAGAACATATCAATGAGGTTCGGTGATTTTTTCGCTGTTAGGAATATCAGTTTGCAGATCGAAGAGGGCGAATACATCACAGTTCTAGGCCCATCAGGATGTGGAAAGACAACTCTGATCAAGGTCATCTCTGGTATATGGAAACCGACAGAGGGAAGGGTTTTCGTTGACGGAGTGGATGTAACGGATGTTCCCATCGAGGACAGAGACACAGGTTACGTGTTTCAGAATATAGCTTTGTTTCCCAATATGGACATCAGTGAGAATGTTGGTTACAGCCCTCGCGTGAAGGATAAAAAGAAAGATGAGATCGCTGCGATATCACAAGAATATCTGGAACTCGTCAAGATGCTGGATCGTTCAGGAATGTTCCCAAGGGAGCTTTCAGGCGGAGAACAACAGAAAGCAGCCATAGCAAGGGCATTGGCATCTGGTTCCAGGATGTTGATGTTGGATGAGCCCCTGTCTGCACTGGATGCGCGTGTTCGTGTTGAATTGAGATACGATATACGTAGACTTGTTAAGAAATTAGGGATAACTGTGATGCATGTTACGCATGATCAGGAAGAGGCAATGTCGGTCTCCGATAAGATAATACTGATGAGGGCAGGCGGAATACATGAGATAGGTTCTCCTTTGGAAATGTATAGAGAACCAAAATCCATCTTCGCGGCTTATTTCATCGGAGAGACCAGCCTTCTCGAATGTACCGTTATCGAGAAGTCGAAAACGGGTAAAACCACTGTACGTTTAAGAGGGGGCAGAAATGCAAAGGCTGCCAGATCTCAATTGGAAGAAGGGGATGCTGCGGTAATATCAGTACGTCCTGAGCATGTTTACACTGCGAATGACGGGTTGAAGGCAAAAGTTCTGAATGTTGTTTTTATGGGTACATATTGGAGGGTAAGAACAGTCACCGAGACAAAGGATTACGTTGATTACAATGTCTCCGCGAGTGATGAGATACCCAATACTGGAGACAAGGTGCATCTTGTCTTCAATAAGAAGGCGACAAAGGTCTTCAAAAGACCTGATGAGGGATTGATAGAGGCGATTAAGCTTGAGTGAAAAAGGAATGTTAGATTGGTTCTCAAAGAGAACAGAGGATTCTGTACGTATGGGGTCGAGAAGTCATGGGATCGTGGTACTTGATGCCGTGTCAGAATTGAATTTGGCCCTTAAGGCCATGGCAGATGGGAAGAAAGATGTGGCCCTAAAATGTTTGGAACGTCTTTTCTTGAGTGAGCATGAGGCAGATCGCATAGAGGACAAGCTTTGTGTGGAGATCGTCGGCGGGGAGTTAAGTGTACAAGAGAGGGAAGATCTCATTCATTTTGTTCGCCAGATGGATCACATTGCAAACTGGGCAAAAGAGGCAGCATTATATATCCAGCTTATTTTAGAAACACGTTCTGAAGTGCCTCAGGATATATGGAAAGCAAATGAGAAGATGTCATCCGAGATAATGACGGCCGTAAAATATCTCATCAAGGCGATAGAATCTTTGGGAAGCGATTCCAAAGAGACCGTCAAGAATATCGATGCTGTAAATGATCAAGAAATGGTGGTCGATATACTTTATTTCCAGAATATAAAACAAGCCCACCTTTCTGATATGGATCCAAGGGCGATCATGTTGGTACGCGATCTTGTCCATGCACTTGAAATGACGGCAGATATTTGTAAGACGTGTGCTGATACCATTACTATACTTTTGACGTCCAGGAGATTATGAGAATGGCAGAGAGGATGTTCGGGACGAATGGTGTTCGCGGTGTAATCAACGAGTACCTTACCTGTGAACTTTCCCTGCAGATGGGAAAGGCCATAGGTTTGGCCATGAAAGGAAATATTGTGATAGCTACGGATACGAGGGTATCTGTCGACATGATTAAGACCTCCGTGGCCGCGGGTATTATGGCTACAGGATACAATGTCATCGATCTAGGTATCGTCCCGACACCTGCACTTCAATTCTTTGTAAAGACGCACTCTGAAAAAGTAGCGGGAGGAGTCATGATCACAGCTTCTCACAATCCTCCGCAGTTCAATGGTATCAAATGCATATCCAGTGATGGTACAGAGGCAAGCCGTGTTGAAGAGGTCAAGGTAGAAGAACTTTACAATACGGAGATAACATGTGTTCCATGGAATAAAGTTGGAAAGATGGAGAGGTTTCTTGGCGCAGGTGAGGAATATATTGACAGTGTCTTGTCATTTGTTGATCGCGAGGCGATCCGTAACGCCAATCTGACAGTATGTTTAGATTGTGCTAATGGTGCTGCTTTTCAGACAACTCCCTTACTTCTTAAAAAATTGGGTGTAAGAGCAATCACGCTAAATTGTAATGCACAAGGGGAATTTCCTGGACACCAAAGTGAACCAGTGGAAGAGAATCTCATCGATTTGATGTCCTTGGTAAAAAAGACCGGGTCGAATATCGGTATTGCCCATGATGGTGATGCAGATCGTTGTGTTTTCATTTCATCTGAGGGAAAATATGTAAGCGGGGATAAGTGCTTAGCAATCCTATCGAAATATATACTTTCAAAGAAAAAGGGAATCATTGTTACACCTGTAAGCTCTTCATTATTGGTCGAAGAAGTAGTGAATGCTTCAGGTGGAAGTATTGTCTATACTGCTGTCGGCTCTCCAATAGTTGCAAGAAAAATGATGGAGAATGGTGGCGTTTTCGGTGGAGAAGAAAACGGAGGTATGATCTTTCCCGATCAACAATATTGCAGGGACGGTGCAATGGCGATTGCCGTGATGCTTGAATGTATCGTTAAGACTGGGCCGTTGAACAAGCAGCTGGCCGGCCTTCCTGTTTATTATACAGAGAAGAAAAAAGTTGATTGTCCGAATGATATGAAAAAGAAAGTATCAGAGTATATTCAGCAGATCAATAAAGATGTAAAGGTTGATGACACCGATGGTCTGAAGTTCATATACGATGACGGTTGGGTTTTGGCAAGACCGTCTGGTACGGAACCTATATTCAGAATATATTCAGAATCAAAGAATGAGGTCACTGCTAAAGAGAGGGCAGATAAGTTCGAGATAATGGTTTTGGATTATCTTGACCCAGAAGGCATTCATGAGATAGAGGCAATAGCACCGAAGAAGAAAAAATCAGTTAAGGATTAATCGTAAATTTAACCCTTAGAATGTTTTGCGTAGACCGCTAACGCCTCATTGATGAATCTGGCTGCAAGTATGGATGTTATCCCGGACGGATCTGCAGGGGGACAGACCTCAACTACATCGAATCCTGCTAGACGCTCTCCAATGATGTTTATGATCTTTTTTACGTCCATAGGCATGAGTCCGAATGGTTCTGGGGTCCCTGTTCCAGGGGCAAAGGCGGGGTCTATACCATCAATATCGATCGAGAGGTATATGTTATCATTACGTACTTCGTCCATTGCTTTTTTTATTGCCCATTCTGCACCCTTATCCATCATCTCAAAGGAAGTAATGAATGGTACAACATCTTCTCTATCCAATTCCTCTGCGCTTATTGCGCGTACGCCCAATGCATACACGTTATCAAGACCCAGATGTTCGGATGCCCTTCTTGTTACACATGCATGACTATACGAACTTCCCAGATATTCATCTCTTGAATCAAGGTGGGCGTCTATCGTAATAAGGGCAATATCACGATTGTCGTGGTTCTGTATGATAGGCACTGTAATAGAATGCTCTCCACCCATCGCTATTGTGAATTTCTTATCCCTTATTGCAGGTTTCACTGCGAAGTTCACTTCTTCGATCATATCCTCAGGTAATACGAAATCATCGCAGTTACCATAATCGTAAAGTTCCAGATGAGGCTGGTTAAGTCCATGTTCGAAATGGATCTCTTCAAAATTGTATGATGCTCTTCTTATTGAGAAGGGCGCCTCTCTTGCACCAGCCTTGAAACTGGCAGTGTGGTCATACGGAATCCCAAAAATCACAGCGTCTGCCGAGTTATAATCGGCCTCTGCGCCTGCGTATGAGATTCCGTATGGCATGTGGATACCTTTAGAGCAGTTTGCTTCTTCCCATTGCGACAATGTACATTACTTCTGCGCCTTCTGCGATCACACATTCGTGGTCGGAGTTGATGCCAATAGAGAATGTCTCGAATGTCTCAAGGTCCATGATCTGGATCTCTTCTCCTTGAATGGAGATGATCTGTCCTTTTCTTCTGTCGATCTGGGGGACTTGAACTTTTGTGCTGACAGGTCCATTGATGGATTTTTTTGCACCTGTGAATATATCCGTTGCTTCAATGGCAGCTTTTGCCGATCCATGTTTTCCAGGTTTGGACATGCTGATCGAAATGATTTTGCACGGTGACTCATCAATGTTCACATATCTTCCAATTTTCAATTCTCTGATTTCTTTCATCTCCCACATGACAATTACCTTCTTTGTGTTAGCTCATGCTATGAATATCCGTTTGTTGTGTTCCGCCATTGAGGCAGGAATGTACTTTACAAATTCGCATATCGACTGCATGATATCTAACATCCCCAATGAGACTGTACATAAATATATTTTCACTGCGGGCGCGATCTTCCACCGCTATGTTTTTTCTTTTTATGGTTAGACGGTCCTGAGGTTTTTTTCTTAGGGGGATCTGGATATTTGCGTTTTATCTCTTCAACGCGGGCTTTGAAATCATTGTTGAGGGTATCTCCTCTAAATTCACCTTTATATGCATCGATCTTTGCAGCGATAAGTACTTTTCCTGCAAGTGCCCTTGAGATATTTCCTCTCTGCCAATATGGGGCACGGTGTACATCTGGGTATTGATAGATTATACCATGTTTCGGAGGTTTTTTTCCAGTCTTCAAATGTCTAAACATGGCTTTTTCAGCACCAAGTAATTGAACGGTCGATGAAGGCAATGAAGCAAGTCTTTGTAGGCCTCCTGCTAGGGATATCAGTCTTGCAGAGAGTGGACCACCGAGGATGGTGCACATGTTTGGACAAATATCAATGACCATTTCATTGATGTATTCCTCAATTCTTTGTTTATCCTCATAGATCCTGCAAAGAGTGTCTGCGAGGTCCTGGACAGCCTTCATGTCCTCGTCCCTGAAATCTGTTCCGATCGACTGTAGATCCAGACCAAGTTCTTCTATTATATTTTCACGTTCGCCATGACTGGCAATAAGCATAGCATATCTCTGGTCTGTGGCAATATCCGCGAGTTCTGGAAAATGCATACCGTACCATTCGTGAAGTCTTTCATTGAGGAGATTTGCGGTGGATATTGTGTCATCTAAGTTTCTTATGGCCTGGACAAGGCTGTTGTCAGGTGGCATGGGCTCGGAGGTCCTGAGTTTTCCAAGGCCTAGCATGACCTCGTGCATTATCGAATCATTAAAGCCATATGATTCTGGCTTTATGAAGGACGCATCATAGAACATTGGTTTTCCAAGTTCTGATTGCCTTCTATCCAATACGTTTAGTCTGGGTATGTCTCCTGCTAGTTCTCTTTCTTCAGGTAGTATATTTCCTCTTTGGACCTGTGCTAATTTTTCTGCTGTTTGCACTGGGTCTTTGGGCATTAATCTTTTTTCTAGGATCTTATCTGTTTTTTCGTCGATCAGAAATACGCCAAACCATTTTGTTACTAATATGGTCATTGTTTTACATTCCCCTTATCTTGTCGATCTCTGCAGACGGGAGTTCTCTGGTTCTACCAACAAGCAATTGTAGTTTTGCTTGGAACTCCATTTCCTCCATGCGATTATACGCCTCTTCCACGGTTTTTCCTTGTGTCAATGCACCATGTTTGCTCATCAAAATCGCATTATATGAGGAATATTTGCTGATCTCATCAACAAGTTCTTGAGACCCAGGAGTGAAATATTTTATCAGCGGGACTTCTCCTAAAAGCAACACCCCTTCTGGAGTTAGTGCACTGCGTATCTTTTTTTCCTGTACGGCCAATGCCACACAGTAAAGAGGATGACAGTGTATCACTGCGTTTGTGTCGGAATTCTTTTTATAGAGCTCTAGATGGAATTTATGTTCGATTGAGGGTTTTCCGTTCGAGAGGATATTTCCATTAAGATCGACTTTCACCATATCTTCTGGTTCCAACATACCTTTGTTTCTTCCGGTGGGAGTTATTATGACTTCCGCGTCATTCAGTCTTAAGCTCATATTTCCCCCTGCTGATACTGTAAGGTTGCGGTCATAGAGCAACTTGCATATCTCTGCAAGTTTTTGGCGGGCGTATTCTTCATTCATTCTCTCACCTTGCGGATCTCGTCGGGTTTGAAGATTCCCTTTTCTGTTATGAAACCAGTTACGAGTTCGGCTGGAGTAACATCGAATGCAGGATTTTTTGCCGGAGAGCCAAGAGGTGCGATCCTTTGTCCGTATATCTCAGTGACTTCCTTTTCAGATCTTTGTTCTATCACAATCTCTTTTCCATTTTTCATGTTGAAATCAAATGTGGATATGGGTGCTGCAACGAAGAATGGAATACCAAAATGTTTTGCGACTATGGCTTTATCGAATGTTCCAATTTTGTTAGCGAAATCTCCGTTGGATGTGATCCTATCAGCTCCAGTGATTATCATGTCCACTCCTTGGGACATATAGTATGCAGAGGCCCCATCAGGGATTATGGCATGATCTATGCCTTCTTGATTGAGTTCCCAGGCGGTAAGTTGCATTCCTTGTAGGCGCGGGCGGGTCTCAGATGCATATACAAAGAATCTTTTGCCATCTGCCCAGGCTTTCCTCATAGGTGCCAGTGCAGTACCTACATCAACTGTTGCGAGAGCCCCTGCATTACAATGGGTCATTAGTTTCATACCGTCTTTGATCAGTTCTCCGCCGTATTCTCCGATCTTGGTACATTTATCGACCATCATCTGTGCGTATTCGTTTGCAGAATCAATAGGGTCTTTTCCGTCAAGAATCTCTTTCTCCATATAGTCAACAGCGTAGAAGAGATCATTTGCTGTTGGTCTTGCCGCTTTAATTTCTGCCGCGGCTGTTTTAATATCCTTCTTTGAAAGTGCCGCAAGACACATACCATATGCAGCTGTCGCACCGATGGAAGGAGCCCCCCTTGTGGTCATGTTCCTTATGGCTTCCGCGACATCAAGATAACTGGTAAAGTCAGCGATAACTATCTTTTGAGGCAGTTCTCTCTGATCGATCATTCTGACCTTTCCTTTTTCAAACCATACGGCTCTGATATCGACGTATCCATTCTCGGTCCTGACCTTCATTTTGTTCTACCGTCCGCTAAATCTGTTTGTTATAGTTAGTTTAAATGATTTAATAACAAGGTGTGAATGTTAGAACTGCTCCATTGCCAAGAACCTCGACATTTTCTAATTTAAGGTTTATTCCGTTCTCGGCCAGCCAGCCATCGCCATCAGCGGGGGTCGGTGCAGTTCTTCCTCCGATCATGAACCCGCCTATATAGACCGTATACTTATCCACAAGTTTTTCTTTGAAAAATGCCGCTATTGTCTCACCACCGCCTTCAACAAGTATGCTTTCAATGCCTACTTCCTCCGAAAGCTCTTCAAGCATTTTTTTGAGATCGATGGTCTTTCCGGTGATTATGGTCTCTTCACAGTCGAATTCTTTTTCGCATTCTTCCGTGGTGATCATAATGGTCGGTGCGCTATCATTCAGTACCTTTGCGTCATCAGGGGTCTTTCCGTGAGGATCGATGACAATCCTTATTGGATTGGAATCATAATCCATGCCCTTTATTGTCAAGTGAGGATTATCTGACAATACTGTGCCGACGCCCACCAATATAGCGTCATACTTTTTTCTAAGGGCCTTAACACGGGCTTTATCCTCATCAGAGGAGATGGTCACCTGTTTCCGGTCTATCCCTGCAATCTTACCATCTGCTGACATTGCACAATTTACATGGATAAAAGGCTTCATTCGCAATCTCCTGGGTTTATACTGAAATGGAATCCATTATCTTTACGTTCAACACCAAATCTTACGTCCAAGAAAGACTCCAGTGTGTCCATTTGGCTTAATAGATGTTTACTGATTCTAGATACAACGAACTCGCTCCGGCCTTTGGCCATGGCCATATAGGGCAGAAGTTGATCAGCTGTATGGCTGTCAACAGTTGCACCCGTTCCAATCTCATCTATAAGATCGTTCGCAGCATCCTCTCCAGATTGTTCTGCAGAGTGTCCGCGTGATGTCAATACATTGCTGGAGATCATACCATTCTCATATTCAGCAACAAGGACCATTCCTGCTCCGCGAGAATTTCCAATGCTTTTCTGCATTTCAAAATCCACATCGTATTTAGGAGCCAGTGCTTTTTTACAGGCATCAGCCATATCCATTCCGATCTTGTCAGGAAGGTGTTGTACGAATACTCTTCCTTTGATCCCATTGAATTCTCCGAGGTCTGTCAGCATCAGTGGTGATATGTCCCCTATTGGGTCCAATGTGGCGACCACGTGTCCGCCACCCAAAGGATAGAAGCCTCTTTCCAAGATATTCACATCCGCAGTTATGCCCATTCTTCTCATAAGCGGGAAAAGGACCATCTGATACGAGTCCAAAGGCGGAGCCCACATGACATTGGTGCCTCCGATGATATCAAGAGTTAGTCTTTTATCATGATTTCTTGCAGCCAGAAGTACAGCCTGCATGACCAGACTGATACTTCCTGCTGTACCTATGTCCAGTGTAAGATTGTTGACCTGTGTGTTTCCAGGTTCGAATGTGAGCTCGCTTGAACCTACGAAGTTTCCTTCTACGTTTGAGCCCGTCATCTGTGCCACTGCGTTTACTGCAGTCGTGTGTTGTTTGGATAGGCCATTCGTGGGTCTATTCTCACGGATCCTCGTAAGTCTCGTGGGAATGCCCGTGAGTGCGGATAGCGCCACAGACGTACGTACCATCTGTCCGCCTCCTTCGCCTCTCGAGCTGTCTATCTCTAACATAGAGTCACCTTATGCGCTTATTCAATAAAATCATTATCAGCATATGTGAGTGAGTTGACAAGCAGAAATCTAATAATGAGTGCGAATGCCGGGATTCGAACCCGGGTCAGAGGCTTGGGAAGCATCCGTCCTAACCACTGGACTACATTCGCACGATATTGACTCGATTGTCGGGCTATTATTTAACAACTCAGTTTTACTATGGTTTTTAATACCCCTTCGTTAATCAGGCTATCTACGGACTCGTGGTCTAGGGGTTATGACGTCGCCCTTACAAGGCGAAGGTCGCCGGTTCAAATCCGGCCGGGTCCACCATATTCTCACACATTTTGTTTTGTTTATCATTTATCGTTTTGTTTACTATTGTTAATATTTTTATTGTACATATGTGCATTTTTTGTAAATAAAATATATATAGTATATACTTCGATAGATGGAGTATGCAACCATCCAAATGGTTGCTGAACTCCAAAGGATTCCGTAATTCTTCCTCTGGGAATCTCGCGGGGAGCAAAATATCTCCAATAAAAAAGGCGAGGAAATGGACGGGAAACTCGCCTCTTTTTATATTTTAAAAAAGTTTGCTGCATATGGGCACTTGACGGCAAGCCGAGGATGCAAAATAGACTTGGATCTTATATCCCTTTTCGATCAAAGGACTAAAAGAATGTTGCCAACCATTCATAGAAAGTTCTTCAGGAATAAGAACAACGTTATTTCTGTCCGGTCCGCACATGGATTCTATGTAGAATGTTAATTCTCTTGGAAAAAGATATCTCGCGGTCGAATCCCTATCAAGAAGTATTATGTTGGCGGAAGGATCTTGTTTAAGAACCTCCTCCCTTACAATCTTGATAAGGCCCTTCGTGCCTTCTTCGCGCAGACCAGCAATTGTTCTTAAAGAACTGTCGCTGACGAACTTTTCAACAACCAATCTTGGATCTCCTTCTGCAGGACACGCATTGACCATGAAGATGGTAGTGACTTGAGTATTATTACTCTTTATTGTAAAAATGGTGGACCCGGCCGGATTTGAACCGGCGACCTTCGCCGTGTGAAGGCGACGTCATAACCCCTAGACCACGAGTCCGTCAAAAGACTGTAAAGTTTTTCCCTATTTAACGTTCATGTCTGAAAAGATTTTAGATAGGTCTAACACTACGTGGTAACCATGACAGGCCTAGTCCATAGAGAGGCGTACGACGACAACAAATTCGAGACCGCATTTCAGGCAATCCTTCAGATGGACAAAAGAGATTATCCTTCGTACATAGGCGGATTGATGATAGCATCAGGTGTCGATTATCCGTTATGCAGTCCTATTGATGAGAGTATACGTTTTGGAACACTTCAAGAATCAGAGCAAGGGATCGCAGATGAAGCAGTCAATGCGGCATTAAGAACATTCGAAGAATGGTCAGTGAAGACTGTGACCGAAAGGATGCAGACGATCGAGAAGATATACGAGCTCCTGGAGGGGCAGAGATACAGGCTCGCAGCAGCTGTTCTTGTATCTTCTGGAATGACCCGGCAGGAATCTCTGATAGAGGTGGATACTCTATTGGAGATAATTGAAGAAGCGATCGATAAAATTAAACAATCATGTGGAAAACCGATGGGCCCATGGGCCATAATAGCTTCTCACAGTTCACCATTGGCGTCACCAATAGGGTATGCAATGGTCGCAATGTTAGCCGGAAATACGACAGTCGTTATGCCTAGCAAGTATACTCCAATACCTGTGTTCATGGTCTATGACCTGTGCGTAAAGGCTGGACTTCCCGATGGGGTCTTCAATTTGATCATAGACCGTAATGATCAGACACAGATGGATCTTGCAAACGATGAATTACTGGCAGGCGTGGTTGTATCTGGTCCAGGCAAGTCATTTGAAGAGATGATGTTCCTAATGGTCGATGATCAACTTTCGTTCTATAACGAGTTGAAGGGCATGAACCCCATTCTAATCTATAAGCCCGCAGATATGAAGAAGGCTGTAAAGGACGTGTTGGATTCTGCTTTCAGATACATGGGTCAAGGACTGTATTCGACTTCGAAGGTCGTAGTGACCATCGAGGATCAAAAAAGATTCATGGACGTCTTCATGGAGCAGGTAAAAACACTTAAGATCGCTGATCCGTCAGAAAAGGATGCATTCTGCGGTCCATTGATCTCTAAAGATAGCAAAAAGGCATTCGATTCATTTATTGCGAAAATGACACCCAATATCATGTACGGTGGGAAGCCAGTGATCTCTGAGTTCACACAGAATGGATCATATGTTACACCACTTGTGGTCACAGGGTTAGATGATGAGGATGATGAGGCATACATGGACCTGGGGCTTCCGGTGCTGTATATCAAGATGGTATCGGATCTGGATGAGGCATTCGAAGAGCTTGCTTATACTGAATGCGGGCTTTCTGCAGGTATATTTTCAAAAGATCAAAGGGTGATCGACAGATTCAAGGCCGAATCCGATATTCCAATTGTATTCATCAATGATTCCAGTCGTTCATTAAAACCTGGCATCTATGCGAATATCGAGAATTTTGTTAAATGAGGTCAAATATCCCTTATACAAACATTTTTTACAAACCTTTTAGCACTTTTACCAAGGAGAGTCAATTCTGCTTGAGAATAGGGTTTGATCTTAGACATAGTCGGGTCTGATGTTTTACTGGGGTCAAATTGTACAATGGTGTAACGTTTTGTGAATTGTATCTCTTTAGCGATCTCCATGATGGTATTTTCATTGATGATATCTGGTATCGCTACGGTCCTGAAGATATTGTCGACCTTCGATTCTTTGATCACAGATATGCTCTCTTTTATGACAGAGATATCAATTGGTTTTCCAGCCAAACGTGAGTACAGATCAGTTTTCAAGGGAGCCATAAGATTCATGCATACGCAATCCACAAGTTTTGCGCCAACAAGATCATCTATGGTCTCAGGGTGCATCCCATTGGTGTCAAGTCTGATAGCTATCTTTCTTTTTTTCAAGTCCTTCAACAACTTGTATAGGTCAGGAGAACAAGACGGTTCACCGCCAGATACCACTATGCCGGTAAGAAAATCCAGTTTGCCGTCTATGTAATCCAATATCTCCTGTTGAGCTATTTCTTCCTCTACATCTTTGAATCTTTGATTGCAATAGGGACAGTTAAGATCACAGCCGGATAGGATGATCTTACAGGCATTCTTCCCTTCCCAGTCACGCAGTGTGGTCTTAGTGAAACCTGCAATCGTCATCTCAGTTGAGTTTCCTGATGCCTTCGAGTTCGTATATGCCCTTCAGTTCTTTGTAGTACTCATTAATGACCTTAGGCAGTTCTTCATAGGTGATATTGGCGTTCTTCATGTCTGCCACGATCTCCAATGACATGGTCTGATAAGCGATCATTATCTTAGAAAATACCGATATAAGATTGATATTCGTTTTCGCAACGATATCAAGGGCCTTGTTGATACTTCCGGGGCAATCAGGTATCTTCATGTTCACTTCGATCAATTTTGTGTCTTGTTTGAAGAATACGATGGACACTATCCAAGAACTCATGTCGAGGGTCAGCATGACCTCGGTGTTGTTGATATCTGTCAACACATCTCCATATTCGACAGAAAGGTCGAATGTACCATCTGTGAAAGTGACAGGTGCGCCGTGCCTGAGCTCTTCTTTTACTGTTCCACTGTCGGATTCCTTTCTGAAGATACGTCCTATCTTGGCAGGTTTCATGCTGATGTATTTTATTTTCTCCACTGACGGGTCGTTAGCTTCTTTCAAGCTCGTGAATCTCTCTTTTATGATCTCCCCTTCACCAGCAAAGTTGAGTTCAGCCATGATGCTCCAGATAATGGTAGTATCTGATATGCCGTTCAGAGATACGGAATTAAGAATATTGACGCCCTGATCACTAAGGAACTTAGCGGATTGAACGGTTGAACCGGGAACATCTTCCATGAATATGTTGACCTGTGTGAGGGTACGGAAGTTCTCTTGAGGATACATGGACAGGATGAGTTCGTATCTCTTAGGCCCTTTCTCCGGGTATTTGAAAAGTGTGCTGTAGATATATCCGCCCTCGACAAGGCCCATCACGCCTGCTAGCCATTTATCGATCTTGATCTTGTTATCTTCGATCTTTGTGAATTCCCAGCTCTTCATGCCATTCCCTTCTTTATCCTGATTATTTCTGTATCATATATCTTTTCGGTCTATGTTTTTAATAGATACTGTTGGCCTAGTCCATATGGGGTCTTCTTTTTCAGTGGATCTAAGGTCCGCGATTAGGTTTGATATGCTGCCAGCCTGTTCCTTAGAATTTGCCAAATGATCAAGGGTCTTCTTTATGTGAGCTCCTCTTTCTTTTATATCTGTCAAACTAAGGGCATCATCGATCAATATCGAGGCTTCCTTGAGTTTTGCTTTTGCCTTTTCAAGTTTTCTTATGCTTTTTTCAATATCAGAGACATCTGTTTTATTGGCTCTTGTGAATCCGTATCTGCTCGGCATAAGCATCTTTTGGCCAATGTTATAGGAGCAAACCGTACATTTCCTTTTGACCTCGACAATATTACCATCGAGCGACATGTTCTTTATGGGAGACATGGAATTTCTGCATACAGGACATGTTTCCGGAAGATCTTTTTTTACTTCATGATAGTCTATCTCTATTTTGATGAGATTTCTTTCAACACCGATGCGTCTTATGCGTTCTCCTGTTGCGCGATAATCTTTATCAAGTTTTGAAAGTTGGTGGTTCACTATCTCTACAAGTTCTCTCTGGCTTCCAACATGGGGTGTGAGAATCAAGGCAGCTCTTATGGCCTTTGACAATGTTTCCTCATCGGGGACCTTATAGGACATAAGGGTGCATTGCTGTCGTGTCTAATAACTATGCCCGAGGGAACTTATTATTAATGAGATAGGCAATCGGAAGCTTGTAGCGGGGGTAGCCTAGCTGGCCAAAGGCGCGGGACTTAAGATCCCGTACTTAGTGTTCCATGGGTTCGAATCCCATCCCCCGCACTCGATCATCTGAATAGTTTTTTGATGGCATTCAGAGGTGTGAATACAGGTTCGATGAGTCTTCTGCCATGTCCGATCACGAATGCGCATTGCATTTTCTTCTGTTTTGGAACTTCATTAAAAAATTCAGCGATCTTTTCAGGCGATTCTCTGGCAGCTTCCATAATGATCACCGAATAGAATCCGGAGATCCCCATAGAGAATCCCTTTCTTTGGATCTTCATTGAAGCGAGCATGGCATCTTCCTGTTCTTTTGCAAATATGAATAGTACCTGTTGGCTTTCCCAGAGTACAGGGTTCGGTTCCATCAAATCATGTTCTTTGCGCCATTTTTCCCATTCTTTCACAATAGGTGTCGTGGAAGCCTTGTCCTTTACAATGCTCCAGACCAGTTCCATGAATGAATTCAGGCGTTCTCCTTTCAGGGATATGAGATCGATCCTGTCTTCGGGTCTTACCGCGGTATGAGTGGCAGCATCGAACAGGAACGCAAATTCCTCATCAGAAATCAGTCTGCCATCGAACCACTTGCTCTTTTTGGTATCATCATCATCGTTTTTCAATTGAATTGCGCCTTTTGGACAAACAGAAACACAATGGGAGCATTCAATGCAACCGGTATTTTGTTCTACAGCTTTTTTGTCGATGATCTTGATATTTTCTTTTAAGCAAGCAGATGCACATTTTTTGCAACCGATACATTTGTCTGTGTCAATGATCAGATGATTCATGGTCATTTCAGTATAGGCATCAAATGTATTAATTCAACGGATTCGACACTATCAGATTTTTATATCCTCATTACAGTGATATCCTGGGTTTTGGTCATAGTTAATATGAAGCTCACAGCGGGTCTTCTAGAGAACATGCCATAGCAGTAAAAATCGAGCAATTCATTCGATACAAGTTCTGATGAGAGCGTGTAAATACTGATACTCTGTCAGTCTCGGGTTCTGGTCAAATGGAACAGGTTGTAAATCAATGAAGGAGGGGTCAGATGGATAAACATGTAATGGAAGCATTGGGAGTCGCCAGAGTAACAATAGTGGATGGCAAGGTTGTGGATGTGACAGAGCCGAAGATCAAATATTGCCCACTTTTTAAAAAATACCGTAATATCGATGAGATCAACACTCAGACGGTCAAAGATAACATGGAGTTTCGCATCAGTAATTTCGGCATGTGTACCAATGATAGAAAAACAACAATGGAATATTTCTTGAATTTTGGAATATCTGAGATCCTTTGTCTTGCATGTAAGGATAAGAAGCTAGATGCGGTTGTTATCGCTGCGGATGGATGCGGTACTGTAGTTTTGGATGACCCGTCTACAATTCAAGGCATGGGCGGGAGGATATCGGCCATAATTGAGACATCTCCTTCTGAAAAGGTCATCAATGATATTGGCGCCAATAGAGTGTTGGATCCGATCACGGCAAGAATAGATCAAGATGCAGGCGTAGAGAAAGCTTTTGCAATGGGCTATTCCAGGATAGGGGTGACCACGCCTTATGCGGAGAAAGCAAAGATGTTCCGTGAGAAATATGGTGACAAAATAATGATCTTTGGAGTTCATACTACAGGAATATCGGAGGAACAGGCCAATATGTTCTTTGATAACGCAGATGTTATTACAGCGTGCGCGTCCAAATGGGTGCGCGAGGTTGCAAAAAACAAAGCGCTGCTTCAGGCAGGTACAAAGGTACCAGTATATGGCGCAAGCAAAGAAGGGGCGGACCTGATGTGGGCAAAATTGAGAGAACTTGGTAAGCAGCCAGATACTGAGCTGACCGATGGGCCACGCCCATTGCTCTGATTTTATTTACTTACGATTTATGACTTTTCTAAGTTCGATCACAGGGATCCCTTTTTCTTTTGATATCTTTTCGAGGTCTTCGAATTCAAGTTTTTCTTTTTCTATTCCAAATCCTTTAGATCTTTTTATTCTGACCTTTCCGAATTCTGTATCTATTTGCTCAATTTCGGACATCATCTCATAACGGTCTTTCTTGTCAATCCTAACGCCTATTGTGGATGTATTTTTTAGTATGATCTTTGAGAGGTTGTCAACATCATTCGGACGACAGATACAGGTAAGCATCGATCCAGGACGTCCTTTTTTCATTATTATGGGAATAATGAATGCATCCAATGCCCCATTCTGAAAAATAACATCCAGGGTTATCGAAAGATCTTCTGGATACATGTCATCTACGTTGCATGATATCTCGCATATTTGCGGCAGGTCCTCTTTCGTATCTCCGAGGAATGCCCGCATGAAATTGGCCATATGGAAGTCGTTTTTACCCATCCCATAACCTACACGATCGAAGGTCATAAGCGGCATATATGCGAACCTGTTAGCGAAATGTCTTATTATTGCTGCACCGGTCGGAGTACAGAATTCTCCTTCGATATCTCCTGCGAAAGATGGAATGCCACGGAGTATGAATTCCGTTGCTGGTGCGGGTATAGGGAGTATGCCGTGCATACATTTCACGTGTCCTTTGCCAGTATGTACGGGAGATGCGATTATCTGTTCAGGGTCCAGCATTTCGATCAATAGACACGCGCCAATAACATCTGTGACCGCATCAAGCATCCCTACTTCATGAAAATGTATATTCTCAACAGGAATTCCATGTGCGTTGGATTCTGCTTCGGCAATCAGATCGTAGATCTTCTTTGCATCGGTTTTGACTTTTTTTGAGACTTTAAGCGAATCGATCAAACATCCTATGTTTTCCTGTGTGGCATGGTGGTGATTATGTTTCTCACAATCTTCTTCTTCACCATGTATATTCACTTTCATGTGATTTCCTATAATACTGGATTTTTCTGAGCGTTCTAAGCATACCTCAACACCAGGAATATTCAGGTTGTTCAGTTCTCTTACTATCTCGTTAGGGTTAGAAAGGAGACCTGCCAGTGAGGCCATTATCATGTCTCCGGAGGCGCCTGTTGAGCATTCCATATAAAGTGTTCTCATTGCCTTTCACCTATCTGATTGATCATACTTGCAAGATATCCCGCTCCGAATCCGTTGTCGATATTGACAACGCTAACTCCGCTTGCACAGGAGTTTAACATCGAAAGTAAAGCTGAAACGCCTTCGAAAGAGGCACCATATCCAACCGAAGTAGGTACTGCAATGACAGGCACATCTACAAGACCGCCTACTACGCTCACAAGTGCCCCCTCCATCCCGGCTACGGCAATAACGACCTTTGCGCCCATTATGATGTCAAGATTGGCGATCAGTCTGTGCAATCCCGCAACACCCACATCATATACACGTTCAACTTTGTTTCCAAGGGCCTCTGATGTAAGGGCTGCTTCTTCGGCTACTGGAATATCGCTGGTACCTCCAGTGACCACAGCTATGAATCCGTTTCCAGGAGGGATGGGCATTTTGCCAATTATGCAGACCTTTGCATTCTTGTGATATATTGTGTCGGTTTCATTTTTTATAAGATAATCGGCGCCATCGTCATCAATTCTTGTGACCAATACGCAGTCGGTGTCTTTTTTGATGGATCTTACGATGCCCAGTAGTTGTTCCGGGGTCTTTCCTGCGCCGTATACAACTTCTGCTGCTCCTTGTCTCAATATGCGGTGGTGGTCTATCTTTGCGTATCCAAGGTCTTCGAATGGATCCTTTCTGAGTTTAAGAGCGGCTTCTTCTGGCGATATCGTGCCACTGCGTACATCGTTCATGAGTTTTATCAGATCCATATCAGTATCCTCTGTGTATGTTCAATGAGACGCAATTGAACTACTCGGATAAAGTAATTTCAATGGAACATGAACATTCTAATAGGAATATACAGTGATGTAGATCATTGGTATTTTGATATCATTTATTCATTGTCAAAAAGAACTATATAATCATATTTCGTGAAGACCAGTGATACATATGGCAGAAGTAAAAGTCCGGTCAGAAGCAAAGTTCAAAGTCCAGTTGCTAGAGGCAATGTCTTCACTGATTGTTGCCGCTTTTGGATTGGTAGCTGCACTCGCATGGAACGAGGCTATAAAAGCGTTGATCAATCAGATATTCAAGTCAGAAGACGACACAATCGGACTTGTAGTATACGCAGTAGTAGTCACAGTGCTCGCAGTAGTAATGACGTTGCTAATAACCAGGGCTGTAAAGAAAGCAAAGATAGCAGCTGGCGAAGTTGAGGAATGATAAGTTCCAGACAATTCAGAATTTAAACCTTTTCTCATTATTTCTCTTTGAAAGTTTGAATCTGGTGGCAGCGTAATTAAGAAGATCAGTACCGTTGAGGTCGATGCTCGAGGGTCCTGAACGTACAAAGAAAGTCTCGTTCTTGCCGTCTATTAAAAACACAGGCATGTTGCTTTTTTGACAGGTAACCCTCATCACACCCTTTCCATCAAAATCTACAAGTCTGAAAGATATGAAATGAAGGAAGTCGTTGCCGATCTGATTGGCGATAAGATGTGTCATGTGCAGGTTGAGTTTATCGCGGTTTTCAAAACTGTCTTCATCGATACCGATAACATTCCCATCATCTGATATGCCTATCAACAATGTTCCACCGTCTGTATTTAGGAATGCGACCAATGTTTTCAGCACCGCCTTTTCGATTCTTGGGTCCTTTTCTCCAGTTGCAAGATTTGTTCTAAGGGTGGATTTGTATTCGACCTTTTCATTTTCACCACACTTTATTGATTTTTTTATCTCCTGTATCTCATATTCCTCGAGACCCATGGTACCTACGTTGGATTCCAAGTATTTGTTTACAGTATATTTGAAAAGTCCGTTGTGTTTGTTAAGATAGAATATAACAGCTACCAAAATCGTTCCAATAAACACTGTTGTGAACTGCCCCATCACATCATCCAGTGTGGGTGAGGAGCTATTCTTTATGACATGAATGTAAAAGGAAATCACGTTAAGTATGAGGTACATAGAAATACCTACACTGACGGAGACGAAGGAAGTAAGGAATGGCCTTTCATTTTTAACGTTCGGCATTGTTTTCAGCAGCGAATAAGTAATTATCATTCCTGCAAGTCCCAGAACTACTCCGAAGAGGATATTCACCGGTACTGATATTATGTAAGCATCGTCGTATCTTCTCCCTATCAGGATGAGGAGCATTATAATGACCAGCATTATGATCATTGCTGGTGGAATATGTACGATCCTTTTCTCTGTGAACAAGGCATCTATGAGTATGAACATAATTAAGAGTGCCAGAACACAGTCATCGTATGCTTCTAACACGATACTGGAAGCGAATATGGCAATTGTTATGATAAAGAGAAGAACATATGTTATGTACAGCGTTTTGCTCGTATACAATTCTGTCTTTTCTTTATTATTTTCGACAGTTCCTTCCATAGGACATTATATGTCAGCATGTTAATAATCTTAGCCGAAATTTTTTCAATAGGGATATTTAAAAACATTACTTTTTTAATACTTCATTCAAAAGAATACGTCTTTTTTTATAAACCACGACTTTTATTCTTTATATATGATTTTATAAATCCAAATACTACGTGGCATAAAGAAATTATATTACAAAGGGTTTTAAATAGTACATTCTGGTACACAGTCTGGAGAAATATACTTGGCAGGGCCTATTTTAAATACACCTAAGGTTACTGAGACTAAACCCGCTGGCACAGGTACCAGACCAACAGGTACCAGTACTAGACCAGCTGGCACAGGTACCAGACCAACAGGTACAGGTACCAGACCTTCGGGCACTGGTAACAAACCCAGGGGTTACGGTAATAAATCGAGACAAAAAACGAAAGAGAGCACAAAAAGACAATCGATGCTCAATACGCACAGGATTGCGCCTTTCAAGTATGATATGAACGAGGTCTTGTCTGCTTCTTCTATGGACCCTTCAAAAGCTTCTTCTTTTTTGGCAACCATTATTGCGAAGTCATCTCGTGTATCTACAAGGGATGCAAAAGATTTTGCTAAGACATTTATCGATTCAGAAGATCTGAGCAAAGAAGAATACGATAAAATCGGTAGATTGTTGGACAAATATAGTAAGTATCGCTGAGGTGGGCTTATCAGGTCTGCAGAGATGTCCGTTGGTAGGGTCTTCATACTTAGATTGGAGACTGGTGAGATGATCCACGAAGTACTTGAGAAGTTCTGTCGTGACAATGGCATATCTTATGCGACCTTGAGTATCGTTGGTGGTGTAGATAAGGGTTCCAAAATGGTTTCCGGCCCTACATTACCAATAACCGATAGGATAGTACCATACATACACACAATAGATTCTGAATCCGAGGTCACAGGTTTTGGTACTATTGTTCCAGATCAAGATGGCAATCCCGTAATGCACATGCATGGGTCTGTTGGCAGAGAGGGAGACTCCTCAACAGGATGTTTTCGTGCAGGTATGATAGCCTGGCTTGTTTTAGAGGTCGTTGTGATCGAACTCAAGGGAAAAGGTCCTGTAAGGAAGAAAGATCCAATTACAGGATTTAAGGTCCTTGAGATCGATTAAATCTCATTTTCTGTTATATGTGTCATCAAAATTATTGAAGACATTATCCGTATAGTTGTTAATACGGACTGCATCTTGCTTATCTGGTACGACGAACCCACTTAAAGGAAACTCAGAGTCACAATAAGGACATCTGACATTAGGACAATTTTGATTCGCTTTAGGGCAATATTTGCATGCTACCGCTCTCGATTGAAAAAGACTGAATTCCTTTCCGCACGAAGGGCAAAGGAACCTTTTTGCAGCTATTTTAAGATCCTTTGTAATTCCTGCTGCTTTTTCCTCTGGTGTCAGCCACATTGGGGCTTTGGCTGAGATAGGTCGGCTGTATGCAGGTGGATTCGACAAGTTATCCCTTCAAACTCCTTTTGACTCTTTTATGACAGATCTCAACAATAAGTCATCAGTACAGGTTTCTATGAATGTACCTGTTACTATCGCGTTTGCTCCAGCTTTTCTTGCGGCCTTTGCAGCTTCTGGAGTTCTAATACCCCCTCCGACAATTAGAGGTATGGATATGGCCTTTCTAACGGCAGTGATCATTGCAAGAGGTACAGGTGTTCCTGCACCGCTTCCTGCTTCTAAATAGACAAAGTCCATTCCAAGCATTTCGCATGCAAGTGCATATCCTACGGCTTTTTCATATTCGTCCTGTTTAATTAGGTCCGCTTTTCCAACTTGCCCAACTTTCATTCCAGGTTCTATAATGATATATCCCATTGATATTGGTTCAATACCCGATTTTTTGATATATATCGCAGCTCCGGCCTGTGCTTTGATCACAAAGAATGGATCAGCACTGTTTACCATGCTCATGAAAAATATTGCGTCCACTTCTTTAGACAGGGCCTGCGGTCCTGCAGGGAAATAAATCGTAGGAATTTCTGCGCTTTCTCTAATGGCTTTTGCCGTAGCATTGAGATTTTCGTTGTTGATACCTGTGGAACCGCCGATCATAATGGCGTCAGTACCTGCCCGTTTTACTTTTAGAGCGATCTTTGCAGCCTCTTCTGGGCTTTGCTTATCTGGATCGATAAGTGTCATATGGACCGTTCCGTTCTTCATTTTATCAAGTAGATACTGCTTTACCGTCATTGGATAACACCCAATATGAACGCGACCAAGGCAACCAGCATGGCAAATTTTGCCATCTTTTGACTCTTATGTGCGTCACTGAAAAGTAACCATGCACAATATATAAACATTGCATCTGCCACGAATACTAGGCAATATAGCACGTTGAACATATCTGCAAAGAATGGATAGATACTTAATACTGGACCAGCAATGTAAAAGATCGCAGCGAGGATAGAAGCTTTTTTCACTCCTATCTTCATAGGCAAAGTATTCCTTTGACCTTCATCAGATTTCATGTCTTCAATATCCTTCGCGATCTCACGACCGATACTGACAAGCATTGCCATGGCAGCGATCACGAGGTTGCCTTGAATATTACCAACAACTGCGCCACCGAACAAAAATACCATTCCAGTCAATACAGCAATCGTGATGTTACCCATGAAGCCACGTTGTTTTAATCCCAGCTCATATGCGATCATGAATATGGACGCGGCGAGAACAATAACAGAGATCTCCAGAGAGCCCATCAGTAGAGAAAGAATACACGCAATCGTTAGACCGCCGATTCCACAATACAATGCATTTTTAGGAGGTATTTGTCCCATCGGTAAAGGGCGGTCGGGGTGTCCTATCTTATCGACCTCACGGTCGATGTAATCATTCAAGGAATTACCTCCTGCTATGAACGCGATGACGATAAAACAAGAAATTATTAGACTTACCAGATGGTCTCCGATGTTTGTGCCAACGGCTATGAAAGCTCCGATGATGACACCAAGAATCCCCATGATGCCGTTACCCAGCCTAAATAGACGGAGGTACTTGTTCATATCGAGCAATAGTGGGCAAATTTAATAAACCTTATTGATGCGTGTGAAAAATGTGGTAATATCTGGATAGGGATCCGTGAACAAATTGTTCGAATGTTGTTTCCAATGTCATAGTATCACACGAGATTTGATGAGGTAATACAACACCAGCTCTAGAATCTGGTTCAAGTACCCTAGGTATTGTCTTCAGGGCACGAGAATATATTTGATCTATGTTTTCTCCGCCAGTTTTGGTGCTTCTTCCATAAGGAGGGTCGGTGGCGACAGCATTTATCCCGTCAAAGAGTTCAGGAATATCTCCAATATCTGCAACGGCAAAATCATCAAGCTTCAAGCCGTAGAAATTCATATTTTCCTGGCATCCGATGATCATTTCCTCATCAAAATCGGATGCGATCGTTTTCATGCCCATTTCTGCAGCTTCTATTAAAATTCCGCCAGTGCCACAGAAGGGGTCAAGAACGACCCCTCCTCTTTTCACTCCTGTGAGATTGACGAGGGCCCTGGCATATTTGGGATGTAAGGAAATAGGGGAAAAAAACGGCCTTTCTCCGACCTTTCTCTTTTCAAGAAGATTTTTGTCTATGGTTTTCTCTTCAATGAACAGATTGATGCTATCACTCATATTCATACGAACGATTATGTCTGGCTCTTTTAGATTAACGTCATTATGTTTCGAAAGGACCTTACCAACATCTCTTGTGAGTTTTTGGGAGTCTACGTCTTTCATTAGGCCTTCAAATCTTTTTCCACGTACGGCAAAACTTCCTTCTGGCAATTCGATCTTTTCTATTTCAGATGTATCTCCAGGAGTACATGCCCCCAAATATCTACCGATACTGTGGGTAAGTGATATGCGGTCCGCGATTGAATCAAGACATTCAGAGTCGAATGAGGCTATGAGGTATCCCGGACCGCTCTTTATTATATGGTATTCTTCACATTCGGCTTCTATGCACCGCATTGCCTCAGCTGCGGGCATGTTTTTACATTCACCGAGCAGGTCGAAGTAATATGTGAGATACACGAGACCCTTAATTCGTCAGTCCTTAATACCATCTTCGGTGACTGAGAATACAGCTTCTCCTTCTGGGAGGTTTGGCGAGTCTATCAATCTAGCAATTCTTTTTCCAGCTTTTCCTTTTCTCAGATAGATACGGAAAGTCGCGGTGTGTCCTACTACATGCCCTCCTATTGGTCTCGTGGGATCCCCGAAGAATGCATCTGGCTTGGACGCTACTTGATTGGTAACTGCAATAACAGAATTGTTGAGTGTTGCAAAATTAAGGAGATCATGCATATGTTTGTTCAAGATCTGCTGTCTTTCTGCAAGTGCACCTCTTCCCAGATACTCTGCCCTAAAGTGCGATGTAAGTGAATCGACGATAAGAAGTCTAACTTTGACAGTTTGCGCTAATTCTAATGCTTTGTCTACCAATAGTATTTGGTGTTGGGAATTGTAGGCCCTTGCCACATGTATTCTTTTTAATGTTGCATCAGGGTCCACGCCCAGATAGGTAGACATCTGGATTATCCTTTCAGGTCTGAAGGTGTTCTCGGTGTCGATTATTATGACGTCGGAATCCAAGCCTCCTTTTTCTTCAGGTAATGTGGCATTGACGGCCAGTTGAAAACATACTTGAGTTTTGCAACTTCCGAATTCTCCAAAGAATTCAACTATGGATTGACTTTCTAACCCACCATTCATCAATTCATTGAATGCTTTGGATCCGGTTGTTAGTTTTGTAACAGCTCTGCGACGTTCGAGGATGTTGTCTCCAGTTTCGAATCCGCCTATATCCGCACAAAGCTTAGCACCTTCTATGATGTCCATCGCTTTCTTTTCTCCGATCTCGCATGTTTCTGCGAGATCTTTGGGAGCTGCCACTGCGATGGCCATAAGATCAGTATAACCTGCCTCACGGAGTTTTTCTGATATTGCGGGGCCCACTCCCGGTATGTCTTCTAGGGTTTTTTTGGCCATTGATAATCACTGTGTTTCAATAGTCGGATTCTATATTTAAGTCGAACAGGGAGGGGTCACCGAATAATCCGAAACTACTGAAAGTGTGCATTAATTAATTGAGAACAAAGTTTTGTTAAGTAAATGTTTATATGTGAGATTTAGAATCAGACTAACCGATGGCGAAGAAGAAGAGACGTATCACCGAAGAGCCCATAGAGGACTATGAATTCAAGCCAAAGGAGTTTGACGAGCGTGAATTCATCTACAAGGATATCCACGGAACAAAGATTCTGATGGTAATTACTATCCTAGCGATAGTATTCGGTATTGTGGCCGCGGTGCTCTGTCATTATGGGCCTGATTGGATGTGGTATCTGGTTACGATATTGTCTCTTTCTATCGCGGTCGGACTTAAGAAGATACTTATAATGATGAAATTCAGGCCAGATCTTCTTGACGGTAAGACAATGTATGCGAATTATTTCCTGTTCTTGTGTCTTGCGTTGGGAATATGTATTGTGTTCCTCAATCCGCCGTTCTTCAGTTGAACGTTGAAACTTTTTTTTAATTATTTGTCCAACGATTGTGTTGGTCAGATATCCCAACTTGCTTTGGGATCCAATAGTTCGGTCAAAAGCACGGGATTTGTTTTATCAAGAGAATTCTCGTGATCAAGCACTTTCATCGTGTCAGGATCTATTTCCCTGCCGATGCCTGCAATCGCAGCTTCATCTGTAATCATTTCTTGCGCAGTAAAATACATTCTTTCGGCAATAACATTCCAGCAACCATCCTCTATGAATGGTTTTCCGTATTCGTTATTTTTCCATTTCGTAAGAAATGATGCTGCGGTCTTAACGTATACTGGCGGGCCTATATGTTTGTAGGTTTTGGACAGTATGTCGCGTTCTAGTTCGAAAGCTATCTCAAGAGTTTTATCATTCATGCTATGAACGGCGCGTAATACGTTATAATCGAAATCATTTAGTTTTTTGGTCAGAGCATATTGCGTTTTCCAAAGTTGTGAATAAAGGTTATCTTCAATGACATTAGGTTTTTTGAAAATGACCGTAATGATCCTTGAACCATGTTCATCCGTCTTTTTCTGCAATTCCTCTCTTGTCATAGGTATTCTATCGACAGGGAAGAAGAATTTTTCTGAGGGATAATCCAAGTATGCCTTCGCGGCAACCATGAATAGAGAAAGAGTGTCTATGTGTACTGCAGATGCCACATTTCTTTTTTCGTCCACGGGGTCATATACAATCAGAGGGCCGATCATCGGAGGTCCTCTCTTTTCAATGGTTATAGCGGTTCCTTCTTTCCATTCAGTGGAGGCTTCAAGGGCACTTTTAAAGTTACCGTACTTCACGATTAGTAATTCGCACAAGTAGCCTGAGAATCCTCTGGTGTTGGGTTCGGCACCATACGCTTCAATGCCCTTCATGAAGGCTTTTAGGAGGCGTACCTGATCTCTTTGTTCCTCATTCATATGAGACAGTATGTAGTCTGTATGGAATGGCGTGCGATCAACAGAGGTCTGTAGTTTTGTTGTATTCTGAATATCAATGCCTGGAACAAGATCAACATCCAACCCATTGTAGACGCCCCTGGTGTATGGATGTTCGGAATACATGCGTGTTCCATGGAGGATGTCTTCTCCCACCTTCAAGCCCACTGTTTCTAAAACAGAGTGTGCTGTGCCTTCTGGAAATAGTATAAAAAGATCCAGGTCTGGATCAGATAGATATGTTCCTTTTGCGAAGGACCCTACAAGTCTGACCTTTATATCCATGTCATTCTTTTTCAAGTAATCTTTGACAATGGATGTCAGATCGTTGGCAGTCTTCGTTATCGTCACGATCTCTTCATCGGTCGGTTTGATCTTTTTCAATACCGTGGATTCGGTACTCATTGATTGATGATACATGGCAAGGATTTAAAACTGTTCCAAGAACGTCCTGTTATATTATGGCCAAATATTATTCAATACTTGTATTGGATTTGGTTCATTCATTTTAAATATCTTGCAATGCGTAAAACTAACGATTATGCCTGATGAACCTGGCGGAGGTAAAAATTGCAAATGTCAGACCTCTAGGAGCAGTGCTGGGGTCTCGGATGGGATACCGAAGGTTCCGATAATCTATGTGAAGGAGTCCAAGGATAGTTACACCGCGTTGATGTGGATAAATTATCCAAGTATCACAGAGATCAACGAAGGCGAATCCCAGAAGGCGATTCAGTCAAGGTTCATCGAGATCGTTGGTAGGGATTATGAGCAGACAGCGAAAAGACAGAAAGTCTATCTTCTATCTACCAAGAGGAAGGCAATCGTTGTCATTTTGGTTCTTCTGTTAAGCTGTATACCATTGATACCTGTTTTGTTGCCCACATACACTGTTGATACTACAGTAGTAACCATGAGCGATCCTGACATAACAGGGAGTACATACGCCGAGGGCAAGATCCTCATCGAACAAGTGGAAGATGATGATGTGGTGGAATATGATATAAGTTTTACAGGCGTGGCTCAGTCATGCACATGGTATCTATTCTGCAATGAGGACACTGTTTACAAGGTTCAGGGAAATAGCTATGTCAAGCGCGACTATACAAAAATAGGTACAGGACAGAGCATCACCATATCTGATTCTGTGATGCACATAGGTTCCTATCAGATAAAACTTGTAACCGAGGCCGATGTTTTCACTGATACGGTTGTGATCGATGGTAACATCGATACTACATATTCCTGGAAATTTGTAGGTGTAGGGGGCTCTTCTGTCTTGAACAGTATCGATATTCCATATAGATTCATGGATTATTATGATTATTACGAAGAATCGGACATCAGTAGAGTAGCGTATAATAGAGTATCGGACTTTGCTGTTGTTGGCACAGTGATAGAAGATCTTGTCGAGAAGCTCAACAATGAATATACGAATCATTATGGTATCGTGGACAGTGATTGGTATGCCAATTATCTATTGGCATTTGTTCAAGAATGTTTTGATTATCCTTCTTGGTCTGAATATCCGGATCTGTATATTTACGGTCAGTATGAGTATTATGCATATCCGATGGAGACGCTGTTCCGCGGCATAGGTGATTGTGAGGACACGGCAATACTATGTTCGACATTATTTGATTATGCGGGATACGATGCAGCAGTTGTTTTGTTGTATACAGAATCGTCAGAAGGAAAGACCGTAGGACATTCCACATCAGCGGTGAGCCTGGTCAAATTGGTCACAAGTTATAATGTCAACGATTCAAGTTTCAGTTATTCAGAGATGACATATAACGATGTCAAGTATTATCTTTGTGAAACGGCCACATCAGATCAGCTTGCTGCAGGGTATATTCAGAGCATGTACCTCGATGCAAGTAAATTGATCTTTCCTGTCACGATCAATGATTGATGGGTGCCGACGGAGGGAACCACTCATCATTGAAGCATTCTGCTTCTGTTATGATTATCGAGTCGTCATCGATTTCTAGGACCATCCTGTCCTTTCCAGCTATGGTCCGGTAGCCGGTAATGTTCTCTGCCATTGCAGCTTGTTTTGATGGGTCTTCATGGATCATAACAATGCCAAAATGAATAAAGATCGTTAGTTCTGGTTTTACACGGCTTATGAATTTCACAGCATCTTCAGTGCAAAGATGGAAGTTGATATGAAGGCCAAATGGAGCTGTAACAGGCAGTATCAGGACGCGTGAGCCTTTGTACTGGTCTGCGATCTCGTCAGAGTACTGAGTATCGCTGACATATGATACAATTCCATATTCCGTCATAAATCTAAAACCAACATTGGTAGGGTCACTGTGATCGGCTTTACAGATTTCCGTACGAAGGCCGTCCACGTTTAGAACATCACCGGGTTCGAATACAGTAGCATTTTCTGCGATCTCTATATGGTGCGATGATAAACAGGGTCCAAGGCCGCATCTGCCTTCCAAGACAGTGGGGCTTCCATAGATATTTCCTCTTTTTACCCATCCGCCACGGGTCATTCCTTCTATGACCACTTCCGCATCGGAGTAATGATCAGGATGTGCATGAGAGATTATGACGGAGTCGGTATTCACTGGGTCATAGTGAATATTTTTCATCTGGGTCAGTGCACCCGGTCCAGGGTCGATGTGAAGGTGATGCCCATTATCATGTTCGATCAGCATTCCACCGGTGCATCTTGTTTGATACATAGCGGAATGTCTGCCTCCGCCCGTTCCGAGAAATGTTATCTTGAACACCATGCCCACGTAATGAGGGGGAATATATTTCCTTTTTTTCTATTTACGAAATGGTTAATATTTACGAGAGCATCCACCATCTATGATTACGGTCATCCGGGATGCATGGATTGTGACACAGAATTCGACAAGGCAGGTCACAAAGGGAGATCTGGTCATCGATGGGGAAGTCATCATTCAGGTAGGTGGGGTCTATGATGGTACAGGTGAGATCGAGATAGATGCCACTGGTGACATAGTAATGCCAGGACTCATAAACACTCATTCTCACGTAGCAATGTCTGTTATGAAAGGTGTGGTCGATGATCTGACATTTTCAGATTTTTTGAACAAAGTGTTCAAGATCGATTCTGACAGGACGGATGAGGACCTTGAGATAGGTACTAAGCTTGGATGCATGGAAATGATGCGCAGCGGTACCACAACATTCGTTGACATGTATTATTCCGAAGATGTGATTGCAAAGGCAGTACAGGAAACGGGTATGAGAGGTGTTTTGTGTTGGTGTGTTCTCGATCAGGAATTTACTACACAAACAGGCAGTCCTCTTCAGAATTGTAAAAATTTCCATCATAGATTCAAAGAACAGAGAAAGATCCTACCAGGAGTCGGTCTTCAAGGTGTATATGTGTGCAATGAAGAGACCTGTACAGATGCTGCAGATTTTGCGCGTGAGGTCAATGTTCCACTCACCCTTCATCTTTCTGAAACAAGAGGAGAGGTCAACGATCATAAAAAGAAGACAGGGATGAGGCCAGCCGAATGGCTCTCAAATATCGGTGTTCTCGGACCAAATGTCATTGCTGCTCATTCCGCATGGATGACCCTAAATGAAGTCAGATTGATGGGAGAGGCAAAAATGTCCATTTCTTCCTGCCCTGTTTCCAATATGAAGTTGGCAACAGGGGGGGTCGCTCCAATTCCAGAGTATCAGAAGTACGGGGTCAATGTTTCAATTGGTACGGACGGTAGTACGACCAATAACAGCCTGGATATGCTATCGGAGATGAAGATACTTGGGTTACTTCAGAAATCCAGTAGATGGGATCCCACTGTTACACCGGCGCAGGACCTTTTGGATTTTGCTACTATTAACGGTGCAAAGGCCATAGGCATGCAGGACCTTCTTGGTTCTATCGAGGTCGGCAAATATGCAGATATTGTCATACTTGACGGAAAGGCCCCCAATCTAAGACCGATCTTAAGAGAGAATATTGTGGCAAATATTGTGTATTCTTCGTCAGCAATAGATGTGAAAATGGTGATATGCCAGGGAGACATAATTGTATCAGAGGGCAAGGTCACGACCATGTACCCGGAAGATGTCCTCGATAGATCCGAGGAGATCTGGAAAAAATTATGTCTGAGATGAGAATGGATGATGAGAGGGTCACATTCGGTGTGACAGGGTGGGAGGCAGCGGCGCGCAGCAATATGTTCTGTGCAGACATGCATTTCCATACCAATTGTTCAGATTCTTATACGGATGCTAACAGTCTTGTGAAGCTTGCCCGTAAAAGAGAGACCGGGGTTGCAATAACGGATCATAATCTTATCGATACTTTGAGAAAGATCGATCTGAAAAAAACGGATGTAATGATAATCCCCGGAATGGAAGTAAGTACCACGGACGGACCCCATGTGTTGGTCTATTTTTATGAGATGAAGGATCTGGAAGATTTCTGGGTAAGAGAAATACGTCCGAGGTTGTGTGCTCGTCCTTGGCTTGCCCTCAATGATTGTTCCACTGAGACATTGTTGGATCTGCTGGAACATGAGAACTGTGTTGTGTCGGCAGCGCACCCTATGGGGTATTTTCATTCCGATAAGGGTGTGGAGATATGTCATGTCAAAGGGCGCATATCTGAAGAAGTGGTCAAGAGAGTGGATGCATATGAGGTCATATGCAGCGGTATGACCCATCAAAGCAATTTGGACGCTCTTGCCGCGGCAGACCGTCATGGGCTTTCATATACCGGTGGTACGGACGGTCATCTGCTTTGTGAGGTTGGTAACGTTGTCACAGCATGTGATGCCAGAGATAGGTACGATTTTTTAGAAATGATCGTCAAAGGCAGGTCTAAGATCATCGGGCGGGAAAAGACATCAATCGAGAAGATACAGATGGGTTCTGCTTCTTTTTCCAAGTTCGTTGAACACGCGCCCTCTTCAGTTATAACTAAGATCACACACAATACAGGTGTTGCCGCAAGAAAGAAGCGTTGAGCTTATAGACTCTGGCACATTATAGTTGACCGCTGAACATCTTGGAGATGCTGGTGTTGAATTTTTGTAATTTTGTTCTTTTAGAATACATCTTCATTGTGTATTCAGAACAATAATTCAGATCATCAATGAAGGCATCCTCCATCTTTTTTCCTATTTCTTTTGAATAGATCATCATATTCGTTTCGAAATTGAGCAGGACGCTTCTCTCATCAAGATTGGCAGATCCCACTGTGCAGTAGAATCCGTCAGCGACCATTGTTTTCGAGTGTACGAATCCGCGATTGTACTCGTAGATCTTCACACCCGATTTCATCAGTATGTTGGCGTAATAACGGTTGGCCCAATATACGAACAGATGGTCTCCGACATGCGGTATTATGATCCTCACATCAACACCGGAATGTGCTGAATTACGTATAGAATCCATTAATGTTGAATCGGGTTCAAGGTACGGGGTGTGGATGTACAATGTTTGCCTGGCACAGTTGATTATATTAAGATATTGTATTTGGATAGGATTAGAAGACCTTACGTCTGGACCACCGGAGATCAATTGAAGGCTCTCGTGTCCGGTGAGGTCTATGTCTTTTATGTCCTTTGGATAGAACCTGGGATCTAGGACGATATCCTCTTTGGTCGCGTATCTCCAATCGGCCAAGAATCTGAATTGCGTTGCCAATACTTCTGGTCCGACGATCCTTACCGCCGAATCTCTCCAAAATCCCAGAGGGCCCTTTCCAAGATATTCGTCACCGATGTTATACCCGCCGACATACGCTATCTTGCAATCTATAACTGCTATCTTGCGATGGTTCCTATTATTCTTTCTGGGACTTAGTAGGCATGTTAGGGTGCTGTGGAACAGAGAGTAGTGCCCGCCTGCTTTCTTGAATTCCATTATCTTCTTTTTCGGACCTTTGTTATTACCAACGGCATCGATCATCAATCTGACATCTACGCCTGTTTTGACGCGATCTATCAGAATATCCATGAGTTTGTTGGAGATCTCATCATTCCTGACTATATAGTATTCGAAATTGATGGTTTTCTCTGCTTTGCTGAGATCATCCAATAATTTTTCAAAATATTCCTGACTTTCAGGCAGATATTCTATCTTGTTGCAGTTGCTATATAATTCTGAACCGGCACTGTGCAAGGTCTTGACGATTCTAAGCTTATCTTTGTTCTCAGGATGATCGGACAACTCCGTCTCTATCATCTTTTCGATCTCTTGATTAACTTTCTTTCCTACTTCATCTTCCTGATCACTGTCGGTCTTGGCCTTCTTTTTGAAGGTCTTCTCTGAATAAAATGTCTGACCTAAGAACAGATAGAGAATAAAACCCAAAATTGGCAATAGGAGGAGTATGATGACCCAGAGCAACATGGATTTCGGATCGCTGTTTTCCCAGAAAAGCAATATGAATATCAGTACGACGTCTATTATCAATATCAAAAATAATAGATTTTCCAGGACTAATCCGATGAGGTCCATGAATATAGTCTTGTCTTGTTGGAATAAATAGATTATGTAACTTTACAGATCCTTATCAGAGGCCAGTCTGTCTTTTAGTTCTTCGGTGATCTTGTTAAGTTCCGATTTTATATCTGCAATATCTTCGTCGCTGATCTTAACGCCTTCTCCACGAAGTTTCTCTACTTTGCGTCCGATGCTTATTGTGATACGTTTTTCTTTTTTGAATGCGGCTCTATCTTGTATTATCTGGATCAGTCCTTTGCCGATGACCGATGAACTTGCAAGGGTCAATGTACACACACAGATCAGGAAAACGCCTGTGAGTATACGATGATCAGGAGATACGGTGATATCGCCATATCCTACAGTGAAAGCGGATGTGACCACAAAATATACAGAATCGACTGAGGACCATCCTTCTATGTGGGAATACATGACAGTACCGAATACTATTACGGCGCATATTATCAAAGACGCGGCCAATATCTGATGGATGACGTCGGATATCATTTTCCATCTTCCTCCATCATCGTCTTTTTCAGTATCTCGTCAATGATCTCCCTTTGTACATTATTTTTATCAGCCCATCTGTATAGTGCATCTTGCCGTCTTTTTTCTCCTGCTTTTTTAAGGGCATTCAGTGTTCTGTTCCGACGGGAATATTTTTTGAGGATCCAGGTACCAACGATCGAGACCGACGCGAGGAATCCAGTTATACCGAATATTATGAAGAGTGTTGTTAGGATCTTACCCGTGTTGGTCACAGGGCATACATCCCCGTAGCCAATGCTGAAAAGGGTCTGTACGGTGAAATAGAAAGAATTGCCGTATGTGAGACCTTCCACTAGACTGAACATTATGGTTCCGATAACGATCAAGCATGCAATGTAAGATGCGGCAATTAAAAGCCTGAACGCGGTTTTGGACGATTTTATGTCCTGGAAACTCATGGTACTGAAATCGAAGTATTGGTTATAAATCAGCAACACTTGATATTCGGTACGTTACCGAATCTCAGGGCTTTGTCGACTCCAGAAGTGACTTATTATCCAATTTGGAGAGTTCTTTGACTCTTTCTATGTTCAGATCCATAGCATGTGCCAAACCTAGTCCGTACTCGTGATCTGCGAGATAACAGTGTGCGGCATGACGGTATTTTATGCTTTTCGATACCGATTTCATATCTGTCGCTGTATTGTTGATCAGTACAGTTCTTTGTTCAGGACTCATGAGTCTATAAAGATCTCCGGGTTGGTAGAAGCAATCGTCAGTCACATCGTCTTTCGGTTCATATTTTCCAATGATGCCTGTAAGGTTCATCTGAGGTTCTTCGTATTCAGGTTGTTCCTTCCACAGACCAAAACTGTTCGGTTCATATCCTTTTGTGGAACCATAATTTCCATCAACACGCATTTGTCCGTCGCGATGGTATGAATTGACGGGACATTTGGCTTTGTTAACTGGGATCTGATTGTGATTCACTCCAAGGCGATATCTCTGCGCGTCACCGTATGAGAACAATCTTCCTTGCAACAGTTTGTCAGGGGATAGTCCTATTCCAGGTACCAGGTGCGCCGGGTTGAACGCGGCTTGTTCTACTTCTGCAAAGTAATTCTCTGGATTTCTATTGAGTTCAAGGACACCGACCTCCATCATAGGGAATTCTTTATGTTTCCACACCTTTGTTATATCGAATGGGTTCTCCCTGTAACAATTGGCTTGTTCTTCGGTCATGATCTGGAAGTACAGGGTCCAACGAGGGAATTCCTTTCTTTCTATCGCTTCGTAAAGGTCCCTTTGATTACTTTCTCTGTCCTTACCGATGATCTCTGCTGCTTCCTCATTTGTTATGTTCTTAATACCCTGTTGTGTCTTAAAGTGGAATTTTACCCAAAAACGTTCATTATCCTTGTTGATAAGGCTGTAGGTGTGGCTTCCGAATCCATGCATATGTCTGAAAGATGCAGGTATTCCACGGTCGGACATCACTATCGTGACCTGATGTAAGGCCTCAGGGAGGGAAGACCAGAAATCCCAATTGCTTTCCGCAGAATGCATATTGGTCCGGGGATCGCGTTTTACGACATGATTCAGGTCTGAGAAGTGATGGGCATCTCTTATGAAGAATACAGGCGTATTGTTACCTACAAGGTCCCAGTTTCCCTCTTCAGTGTAATATTTCATTGCAAATCCACGAATGTCCCTTTCAGCATCCGCTGCACCGCGTTCTCCTGCAACGGTGGAGAATCTGACGAAAACTTCGGTCTTCTTTCCATTTTCAAAAACCTTTGCTTTGGTGTATTTCGAGACATCATGTGTTGCGGTAAAAGTACCGAATGCTCCGCTGCCTTTTGCATGCATTCTGCGTTCAGGGATCACTTCCCTATCGAAATGTGCTAATTTCTCTACTAACCACAGGTCTTGCATGACGAGTGGCCCTCTGGGCCCTGCGGTAGCTGAATTTTGGTTGTTGGTCACAGGTGAACCGACCTCTGTGGTCAGTTTGTTAGTTTTGTCATCAGTCATGTTATCACATCCAAATGGCCGGAGGTCCAACCGCATTATACATCCGGGTCCAATCTATTTAATAGACACGGAAAACCTATCTATTTGTGGAGAAAAATGAACAGCGATAATTCTGATAGGATATACAGGGAAATATTGGACATCATGTCCAAAATGTCAAAGGAGTCTTCTCCCGGGGAAATGCTTGACGGCTTAGTTAATGCAACGGCAGATGTGATAGTCGGTACAAGTCAGAGACCGGAGGTTACAGCTCAGGAATTCTGCGATAGCTTGAGGATGATCGTAGGTCAAATGGCAGGCATCAAAGATTGATCCAACGTTTCCATATCGATCAATAAATAATTTAGCTCCAAGGAATCGTTTATATCATATTACGTTCGTGTTCTATCGATGGAACTGAGATTCAGGGAATTCAAAAAAAGCGATATACCGTCCATGGTGGAGATCGTGCGTCTTACTTGGGACCTCCACGAATATGAAGTCACTCCGGAGCAGGAGCGCCTCCTCGATGAATCGTATCTTATGAGTCTCATGGTCCGCAGTGTTTACATCCGTATAGCTGAGATCGACGGAGAGGTCGCAGGATACATCATGGGTGGCGTCAGGGGCGATCTCGTGGAGAAAGCATCCGAATATCAAAGGACGATGGATGCAGATATGAAAAAGATGGACGGATCGATCGAGACCCGGCTTCTAATGAAGGATATGCGGGCGATATACGAAGCGGATGAGGCCCTTTTGAGAATGTGCGACGGTTATGATTTTGATTGCGAATTGGTAATGTTCATAATACATCCAGAAAAGAAGGGAAAGGGAATAGGTCACAGACTTCTCGCAGATCTTCTCGATTATCTGCGTTCAAGAAAATGCAGAAGGATGTTCCTGTTCACAGATTGGTTCTGCGATGTGGAGGTCTACAGTCATATGGGATATGTGCAAAGGGCATCCATCGTGATCGAACAGGGTCGGGAAGGAAAGGAATACCCCTTTTACATTTTCAGCACGGACCTTTGATCATCTCTTTATCGATACAGCGGGATTACCTGCATATACGGAGTTTGTAGGCACGTCCTTGGTGACGACGGAGCCTGCGCCGATTATGGAACCATCACCTATCGTCACGCCCGGAACCACGGTCACACCTGCTCCGAACCATACATCGTTGCCAACGGTTATCGGTTTTCCTGCAACCCTCATGTCCCGGCGTTCGATAGGGTCCTTTGGATGAGTGGCTGTAACAAGTTGACATCCAGGGCCGATCATTGTATGGTCTCCTATTGAGATCGTCGCCGTGTCCAGGAAAGTGCATTTATAATTGACTAGCACTGATTTTCCTAATTTGATGTTGAATCCAAGGTCGCAATGGAACGGAGCAAGGATGATGGTATTTTCATCGACCTCATATCCGACGATCTTTGACAACAATTCCCTCATGCCATCTCTGTCTTTGAAGGATGTGTTGTATTCCATCAGCATCCTGCTGCATCTTTGGATACCTTTGAAATACTCTGGGAAGTCCTCGTCGTATACTCCAACCCATTCGTTATCCTTCAAACGGTCCCATACGGTCCTTGTCATGAACGTTCAATTAGATTTCTTGCTCATTAAGATTGCGAATGTTTCACTCTCGTGGTTCCATCTTCGACCAGTGAGCATTGGATAGTTGAACAATGTAGATATGTTTAGATCATTGGTAGTTTAACTCTTTCGCTCGCAAATGAGAAACCGATGTATAATGACAATATTGTGCTTAGTATACAGAATATCCCTCCCGCAAGGCATGTCCCGTCGTCTGCTGTACCAAATATGAATCTGCTTATCAGATTGAATGCTATGAAGACCAATAGCAGAGATACCAATAACGATCTATTATTGGATAGGAACATGACAGTTGCGAGAATGAGGTACCCCACAGCAAGTATGATCAGAGTTATGTCTCTGTTCGAGGTCAATGTTACTCCGGCGGCTATGAGGAATAGGAGTCCGTTGATCATGAAAAGTGCAGGAGTGGAGTCTTCTTTTTTGAGACAGAACATGAGGATACCTATGATTAACATAGCGGCTCCCCCGTAGACTCTGAAAGATTGTACAGTATTCACGGATATAGAAGAAGGTAATAGGCAAAAACTTGCTAAAGTGAGCATCAATATGCCGAGAATCAAATATCCCGCAGATGTAATGTAGTCCGAGTTTTCAGGCATGGAGGATAATATCTTAGTCTGGATATGAATTTGACGGTAGAATGCTTTTTGTTAATCGGGTAAGACGTAACATCGAGAGAACAAAAATAAAAGAAGAGAAAATTAAGACGTTTTACATGCTCGGGCAAAGGCCCAAATCATTTCTTCTTTGCGGGCTTTGCGGGCTCTGCTTTCTTTGCGGGCTCTGCCTTTTTCTCGTCTTTCTTGACAACTGCTACCATAAGTTTCACCTCTTTTAATAGTAATATTGTATCTGTTTAACGTCCGTATTAATACTTTTCTGGTACGTTATTTTAATATATTCAATTAGGTTTAAATCATGATCATATGATTTATATGTTTACTGATTTTTGATTAATTGAGAATTAAATTTTTTTTTCTCTGTTCATTGGATCGAATTAAGACGTTAAATGTGTTAAGCTTTATTTGTTTTAATTTGTTGAAATAGAACAATATTCTTTATCAAATCGGTGTAAAAAATCGTTATATTTTTTTGTTATAGTAAGTAAATCAAGATTTAATTCATTAATGATGTTACATATTATTGCTTCTTTTTAAACATAATTTTATTCTTTTTTGGATCTTATTGCATATAATCCAGATATTTTTATTTAATTTTATTCTCTCTTAAATAAATGTATGATCTAGTTTCTTTATTAATAAAGGATTTTAATAATATCGGTCTAATTGTTATAGCATGCCAGACTTTTTTTATTGATGTAATAAAATATCTATTTTTGCGTTTATATATTACATATTTCTGAGCAAAATCGTTAAAAAACAAGACAAAAAACAGTACCTAATGTCGTTAATATGTACAATTTGAAAATATAGGTGGTCCCCACTCCCTGATTTGAACAGGGGACCTGCTGATTTCAGCGGCTGTATCGGATCTCTCCGAGAACACTCTACAGTCAGCCGCTCTAGCCAGTCTGAGCTAAGTGGGGACGAGACATGATTATGGCAACTCTATTTAAAATTAATGGCTACTAGCTTGCATAGTCACTGATTCAAATCATCAGCATTCTGTTTTTTGTGTGTGTTTGATACAAATGTTGCTAATATAGTGTATATTAGTTAAGAACTTTATTTGAAATCGGCATTCTAAATGTAATCCAGACGGACGTTGTGTTAATAAAAAGACAGACCCTTAATCAGTTCAACCGATGTAATTAAGGTCCTCGTGCTTGATCTGCGCCTCGACCTCTTTCACCTTTGCCGTAAGGGCATTTATCTGTTCGGTCTTCTCTTGGAGGTCCTGAAGGTCGAACTCCACGTTCAGCATCTTCATAAGTATCTCTACAATGGCCTTGGCGGCCTTATGATCCACAAAGAATCCCGAGGTCTCACTCATCAAGCAGATCGAGTCTATGCTGTACATCTTTCCGAATCCTATGAGGAGTCCTGCAGCCCCGATGATGCCTGCCTGAGGATCGTTAGGTGAGAACACGACGCCGTATTCAGCGAACTCAGGTTTTATGTCGGCTTTGGATACTGCGCCCAATACACGGGGTTCGTCGACCATAGCGCCCGTACCGTATCCTCCCAGTGTGATGATCCTGGTGACCCCCATTTCCATTAGGATGTCCATAACGCTTTGTGCAAGATAGAATTGTCCTTCCGGCGTAGAGCCCTGATGGTCTCCTCTGAGGAATATGGTGTCCCTGCCGTTTATGTTGGAGTACCAAAGTTCGTTGCAAGCCATGCTGATGACGCATTGATCGTCCAATATGACCTGTGGCGGGAAATCTTCGGCGAATATGGTGGCAAATTTCTTTGCTTTGGTGGTATCAGCTATAAAATCACCTGCAACCTTCCCAACGTTGCCTATGCCGGGAAGTGCTTCGATAAAAAAAGGGTCTTTGAGTATAGGTTTGGAATCATATCTTATGATACTTGCCATTTTCCCCATACTCCTGTTTTATTGCTGTTCTCCTGTAGCTTCCATAATTATCATCTGGTGAGAATTTCATCGGCACCGGACAAATGGTTTCTGAAAGGCATACAGGACAAACAGACTTAAGGGTGTATCTCCCGCATTTGGTACATTTTTTGAGATTGGATCTCATATCACTTGCTCTCGCGTTTGAGAGCGGCCGTACCGCCTGTGGAGGTCAATGATTTGATTGCTTCGTTAGCGACCTTTTTCATGACGTCTTCTGCTTCTTTGTATTCGGTGGCTACGACAACCACTCTGTATCTGGGCGAACCCACACAGGTGATCTCCACGTTCATACCGTCCGCTGCAGCAAGTCCGGCCATGAGAGCTGTTTTGATATGCTCTACGCCATCAGGTGCAGCTGACGTCATTTCTAGGACACCGTCTATCTGTACGAACGGTGGGGTCACGTTCTCTTTCGCGACCTCTATGAAAATATCCAACCAGGTTCCGGTGAATTCTTCTTTGAATTCCTCGGGAGAAGCAACTACGTGCTCGAAAGCGCTGTAAAGCGTCTCGTAAGCTTCCAGCAATTCGTTCCCGAAAAGATCATAGGTGTCATCGATACTAATGGACATCCTCTCTGCGACGATCTCCATGAGCTTCTCAGCCTTCTTTTCATTCTTCCATTGCTGTATCTTTTCTCTCTTCTGGTGCTCGTTAACGGATTTTAAGGAAAGGTCGATATGACCTTTTTGTGAATCTACGCCCAGAACTTTACAGACGATCTTCTGACCTTCTCTGATGAAGTCTCTGATGTACTTTACCCAGCCAGTAGCAACATCCCTGACATGGACGAAACCTTCCTTTTCGTCGTACTCGTCCAGTGTAACGAAGGCACCGAAGTTCTTCACACTTTTAACAGTGCAAACGACCAGTTCTCCGTTCTCGGGAAAGCCTTTGGCTCTTGACATCAGCCGACAACCTCAGTCACTTCGCCTCTGATCTCGCCGACACCGCCTTTTGGTGTTACGAGTACAGAGTTGCAGACGTGGCAGGTAACTTTTGTTGCTGCTTTTCTGAAGACAATTTGTTCGTTCCCGCAATCGGGACATTTGACCTTGATGAAATCGTTAACCATGAAAATCACTCCGTGAGCTCGAATTTCTTCGCTCTTATACATGAGGTGAGATGTGCTTTCTTGCAGGTCTCGCATCTGTATCTTATGTTTACCCTCTTTGTGGGTTTCTCTCTTCCTTCTGGTTTAGGCCTGGGGAAACCTCCGTAACCAGCTGTTACGGCTCTGAATCTCCTCTGACCCCATTTGAGCTCGCTTGCCTTCTTCTTCTTGACCCTCTCCACACTGTGTGCGGTGTGGGTCTTGCAGTAAGGACAATATGTTTTGATCGTTCTGGGCATCTTCATATATATCACCTGAAGTATGAATCGTTGCTAATAATGAGGTTATATAAAAACTGTACTCTATTTTCCCTACCTTTTTATAGTGCGCGAATTAAGTACAAATCATCTTTCCATCTTGGTTATGCTGCCGTCGGGATGGGAGACCAATACGAACACGGCAGTGTTGAGGAACAATCCGTTCTCTACGACCCCTGGTATTACATCGATACGGGATTCGAGGAAGAACGGGCTTGGGATATCGTTGAACTTGCAGTCGTACACATAGTTCCCTCCATCTGTTTTGAAGATCTTCCCGTCCTTCATTCTGAGAACAGGTTTGCATCCTTGTTTTTCCAGAGCATAAGCGGTACGGTTATGTCCATAAGGGATCACTTCTACAGGAAGTGAGCATTTGCTTCCAAGTTTCTCAACAAGTTTGGATTCATCGACGATGATCACTTCGGTCACGGTAGCGGCCGCGACTATCTTTTCTCTGAGCAGGGCGCCGCCCAACCCTTTGATGAGTTGCAGATTCGGGTCGACCTCATCCGCTCCATCGATGGTCACATCCACATGGTCCACGTCGCATAGGGGCACGATATTTATTCCGCATTCTTTGGCGAGCTCCTCGGTCTGGTGTGAGGTTGCCACACATGTAAGCTTGTATCCTTTTGCGACCAGTTCCCCCACTCTTTTTATTGCATAATATGCTGTGGAACCAGTTCCTAGACCGACGATCATACCATCTTTGACATAGTCATTTACGGCTTTTTCAGCAACGATTTTCTTGAGGTTCGCGGTTTCGGCAGAAGTCATTTTGGATCATCCCGATTACTGTTTCTATGATATAATCGTTTATCATTTTTCCAAACTCGGGCGATGCTCTGGAAACATCTCCTTGGTAACCTTGGGGGAAGCATTTGCTGCCGTCTTTGAGTATCAGGTATGTCTGTTCGAATTGTCCTGTAGGTATCTTAGTGTTTTTTACCAGATCAGGACGGATGGCCATCAATCTCGAAGTTTCTATGCATCCAGCATGCCCGTCATGTTTCAGATATGTAGCTATATCGAATCCTTCGGAAATGTACCAGTCCGAAAAGAATATCACTTGTACGTTCGTCTCTTTGACAGCTTTTTTGCATCCTTCTGATATTGCTGCTAGATGTCCGCTTCCAGCATGTCCGGCGATTATCATTATCTTATTGATGCCTTGTTCGTGCAGGGATATCACAAGGTCGTATGCAATGGATCTGACGGTGTCGAATGATACACATAATGTTCCAGGCATGTTTTTTGTACTTGAATGCAAAGCATAGTTCACTGTTGGTGCGATAAGGACATTCTCCAGTCTATTGGCGATCTTGTCAGCGATGAATATCGGCTGTATAGAATCCGCACTCAAGGGGAGATGCGGCCCATGTGCCTCACATGCTCCCCAAGGAATAATGACGACCGGATCGTTTTTGATAGTTTCTTTGAAGTCATCCCTTGTCATCTCTTCCATACGCATATTGGGTGTCACCGTTGTAAAAGGTTAAATTATTATTGTGCACTCATAGCAGTATGCGTTTGGCAGCTCTGTATTCAGGAGGAAAGGACTCAACGTTCTCCATGTATCTTGCAAAGCAGATGGGACATGATATCCCATACATCGTGAATATAATTCCAGACGATGAGGCATCCTGGATATTTCACACTCCGAATCTGAATGTGGTACCATTGATGGCAGAATCTATGGAAGTGGAGCTTGTAACAGCAAGAAGTACTGGTACGGAGCAAGGCGACATGGAAGGATTAAGGAATGCGTTGGAAGGATTGGACATCGAAGGTGTCGTGACCGGTGCAGTATGGTCAGATTATCAATGGGACCGTATGAACATGGTGTGTGGGGATCTCGGATTAAAGGTCATCACACCGCTCTGGAGAAAGGACCAGGAAATGATACTTCGCGAAATGATCGATTCCGGTATCAAAGCGATAATTGTAGGTTGCTATGCTGAAGGTCTGGATGAATCTTGGTTAGGCCGTTTGATAAATTCTGAGGCAGTAGAGGAATTGAAAAAGATACGTGAGAAGTACGGCATAAGCGTGATCGGTGAGGGTGGGGAGTATGAATCCCTGACCCTCGATTCTCCGATGCACAAGTTCCCTCTTGAGATAGTTTCTTCTGAAGTGGAATGGAAAAAGAACAATGGCACCCTTCGTGTGAAGAATGCCAGGTTGGTCAATTGATCAAGCTTTGTGTTCTATCGCCCTGACTATCTTGTTGATCTCTTCTTCTGAGTTCTTCCACATTCCAGGGGTCCAGACCCTGTGTATGTGCCATCCTCTGGATTCAAGATATTTCTGTCTGTGATAGTCCCTTTCCCTTGTTGTGGTGGACATCTCATAGATGTGGCTGTCGCATTCCACGCCCAATATGAATTTGCCATCCTGTTTTATCGCAAGGTCTATCTGGTATCCTCCGATACCAATGTTCCTTTCGACCGTGTAGCCTTTCCTGACAAGAGTGTTATATATGCGGTCCAGGACCGTCGAGTCATCGTGTATTATCTTATCTGATTCCCATCTTTCGTTGCCAAAAGAGTTGAGTATGCTTATTGCGAGGTCCTTTTGTCCGTTGTTGACCGCCCAGGCATACTGTAGGTATTTCTTCAGTATCTTCGGGCCATCATTCTTGGAGTCATCTATCTGAAGTTCTTCAGGGTCGAAGGAAGTGACGATGTGTATCTTTTTCTTTGCACGGCTTATCGCAACGTTGAGACGGTTTTCTCCTCCGCGGTTGTTCAACCAACCGAATCTCTGCATAAGTTTTCCATCCTTGTTCTTTGCATATCCTATGGAGAACATTATGACATCTCTTTCATCGCCTTGGACGCTTTCGATGTTCTTTATGAACAGGCCCACATCTTCTCCGTTGTCGAAACGGCGAGCCTCATCGTTAACGGTCTTCCCGAATACCTGGTCTTTGGATGATTCCTCATCGATAAGGTCATTGATGAGGTCCCTTTGAGAAACGTTGAAGGTTATTATCCCTATGGTCTCGTTCTCTTTTCTGGTCATGAAAAAGTCCTTGAGTAGTTCCAGGACCTTTTGGGCCTCGGCCATATTGGCCTTGTTCTCCCATACGCCATTGACCTTATGGGCCTCTATCGGGGGCTTTTCAGGCTGGACCACATTAGGTGAAACGTATAGCTTACCGCCGTAGAATGCATAATTGGAGAACGCAATGAGTTCTTCGTATTTCGATCTATAATGGAAATTCAGGAGTATGTTGTCGTAACGGGACCTTGCAAGGTCGAGCAAGGACTCTTCTTCAAGTGCCGCGGAGACCTCATCGTCCTCACTGTTATCGTCATCGCTTTCGAAATCGATACGCCCAGTACCGAGATTCGAGGGACGAAGCTGTTTGTTGTCCCCGGCAATGACGACCTTCTTTGCCCTGTATATGGAAGGTATTCCCTTTTCCACGTACATCTGGGAGGCTTCGTCGAATATCAGAAGGTCGAACACGCCCATCTCCAGCGGTATTATTTCCGATACCACTTCAGGTGTCAGCAGCCAGACCTTCACTCCTTTGAAAAGTTCGTATCCGTAGCGATTTATGAATTTGTTGAGGGACCATTTGCGTTTGTTCTCTATAATTCTGTTAATGTCTCCGCGTCTCTTGGATTCAGTTATGTATCTGAGGTTCTCTTGGAGCACTTCTTCTACCTTGTCACGGGTCAAGATCTTCTTCTGTTCGATCTTTCTATCGATATTCGCAATTATGCTATCGAAATCTTGAATCTCTTGAAGTATCATCTTGTTCGCGGCATCGAATTCCTGAAGATGGGTATTTAAGATGTATTTGTACATCTGGTCGTTGCTTTCTTCGAAGGAGACCTTCATCTCTTTAGACATAGCGAGGAGATTGTGTCCGTAGATGCGTTCGTCCTCGTTCAATTTATTGTATACTGTCGCCCTTGCAGAGTACAGGTCATAATCATTCAACCTGTCGATGATGCTCTTGGGATCATTCATGAACGTATTGATGGTCTGTTCATTGTAATTTACAAAGTATTTGTCCAGCATGAGTGTGGTCTCACGGTTGACCTTTCCCTTCGAGAAAAGTCTTGACATGAAACCTTTACTGTTGAGATCTTTGATCTGGCCTTCAAGATCCAATAGGTCGGCCTTCATCTCTCCGACATTGTATTCAGAAAGATTGGGTTTCATCAATGTAAGCCATGGCGTCTTATCGATGCAATCACAGTACTCTTTGAAGTTGGTCATCAGAGTAGGGTCATGATATTCTCTGGTCAGTTCTTTCACGACCGGATATTTCAAGCCCAAAATCTTTGAAGATACGTTGTTCTTGATCGTCCTGTATTCGTCCAATTGTCTTTTGTCCGTCAGGTCGAGCCACTTATCCATGGAGTATAATTTGTAAGGCGCTATTCCGAATTCACACGGAGTGTATATTGCATTGGCGATGTTGGAAAGCATATCGACATCTTGGTCGATGCTTTCGGATAGTTCTTTGAGATCCGTTCCCGATTTGCAATTCTTAGTCTCCAACATATGGCCCAATTGCATATAGAAATCTTCTTTGTCACACACATCATCGATCATCAGACAATATTTGGAGAGATTGCCCAGTCTTGAATAGACAACATCCAATGCCGTCTTCTTTTCAGAAACCATCAGGACCGTTTTTCCTTCTGTGATCGCAGAGGTTATCAGTCCTGTGATGACCTGTGATTTTCCTGTACCTGGAGGGCCTTGTACGACCAATCTGTCATCTTTGTTTATGGCCGTCAGTACATTCTCTTGTGCACTGTTCAGGGAGTTTATGTAAGTGATATTGACCTCTGAGGTTTCCATCCCCCTGCTCTTTATGTCCTCCGCTGACAACGGGTGGGGTAGCTCAGATAGATAGTCGCTTAGGTTAAGGTCTGCAACAAGGTCGCATAAGATCTCATTGATCTCGCCTTTGGAAATGAGGTCATCAAAATCCTTTTGGATGCTGTTGGAATATGTGGGATATTTTCCAAGTACCATATTCTGGACCATATGGATCTCGCCAGGACCGTATTTCGGGAATTCTCCAGTCTTGTACTCGACGAATTCGGTGGGTAGGCCGTATACGCAGTTGATAGGTATCTTCTGATCCGCATAGAATTGGATAAGATTGGAAATGAATGATTCTGCCGTGTAGTCATCGATAACGTTATTTGGAAGAGGGCGGTTCTTTCCACTGAATTTGACGAAAGCGGTTACTAGTGAGTTGTTGTATACTGGGTCTCTTGACGAATCAAAGGAGAGGGATATGGACCTGGCATCTTTTTCCAATATTACAGGAAATAGTGCAAGCGGGCAACGTATGTCGAATTCGTCTCCAGGTAGTTTTCCTTCTGCGAAGGGATATGCAATATAGAGGTCGTATTGTCCTCTTTCCCTTTGGTCCCTGTTGACCTCCCTTATGATCTCGTTTAGGTCCTTGTATATCTGGGCGTCCTCTTTTCCTCTGGCGGTGTCACATAGTTTGAGTACACGTTTTTTTCCGAACAAAAGTCCCATGTAATCTTGGTTTTGAATCTTTATGAGGTCGAATGATAGCTTTTTGGTCGTCTTCGGTTGGAAAAGAAGACGATTCGCCCTACTGATGTTTATCAGTTTCTTCTGAAGATCTCTTAAGGTCTGGACAACATCCTTGTCCATACAGCTTCCTTTGGCTGCAGTTATAGCATATTTTTTTGTGATGCTTAGGAATTCATCACCGTAGATTTCAACGAATTTTGGACCTATGCCGACAATAGCCTGAAAATCTTCGAGTTTTGTGGGTATGCGTAAAGCCATCTCATTTAACGCATCGTCATCACAGATGGGGGGTTCTCTACCATTAGAGTAGGTATTTTCTCTGCGAAGGCGATCCCTCAAATCGCAAAGCTCAGAATAAAGATCATTATCTAGTCCCATCGTTTCCACCAATGTACTACATTCGATTTAATCTTGCGTACATGCACGATACGCTTATAGGTCTGAAGAGCATCGTTTTTCCATGGTGTCGACGGGTATCGTAAATCAAAGAAGTTCAATGGTGACCGAAGAAAACACCGCGAAAGCATGTGGAAGTGGAACTTTACAAGTATATGCCACTCCAGCAATGATCTTATTGATCGAGGAAACAGCTGCCGATAGTGTAGTGAATGAATTACAAGAGGGAGAGACCACTGTTGGTACATTATTGGACGTAAAGCACACATCCGCATCACCTATTGGGATGGCCATAAACTGTAGGACAGAACTGATCGAGATAGACAGATCGAGACTCAGATTCAAGGTGGACGTATTCGATTCCAAAGGAGAGATAGGTACTGGCTTTCATGAGAGATTCATTGTCAGGTCAGACAAGTTCATGATGAGGACACAGTCAAAATTAGAATGAATATTTTCATTAACCCAACAGTGATAGTAATGCATCTGACATTCCCGTCTCAGATATCAGAACTGGCAATATGAGACATCCTGTGAGCGGGATCCTTCCTGTTCCTGTGATTATTGGTATGAAGCCTACTATTGTGGCGATAAAAAGGAATGCAAGTCCGAAAGGGCCGGTCAGCAAAAATACAAGAACTACCATCAGAACAATAATGAATTTGTTAAGTACCAGCAGATCGAATCTGTTCGCAATTCTGCTCATGATCTTGCCCGATTCTATTGTGATCCAATATCCCATAACGGTTGCTACAGCGGTGCTCAACAGTAAAAGCAGGAATGCTTCTGAACAGAATCCGAATATGCTGTCACCGATGATCTCTTTTATTACCAATACTGTTCCAGACCTTCCGCTTCCCGATACAGAAAGTGTCACAATAGAGAAAATTGCAGTTACCGTTCCTATCGAGGCCACCATCGATATGAATTTGGCCGGGTCATTTTCAGGGGTCACCGTGGATGCAAGTGATGCCCCTGCTGTGGAGGTAATGCCAGGATACCATCCGGCGACACATCCCATCAATACGCCCTTTATACCAGGTAGTGGTCCGACCGGATCTGTCAATGTGTCCCTTTGAATAGGCATCCTCGCGGTCCTTGTAGACATAAGAAGGGCAGGTATACCGAACAATCCTGACAGGAGGGGGAACAGCAGGGTGCCCTCACCAAGTATTCCAGAACAGGGAAAATTTCCATACATGCATTGAAATCCAAGGCACCCCGATACGATAATTAGAATGACGGCCCACAGTTTGTGCTCTTTTTCATTTATGATCATGACCGCTAGTGCCAGCATTAGTACGGAGAAGGTTATTGTATCAAGATCATCCGCAAGTCCATTCAGCATGAGATATTGAATTGGTATGGAAAGGAGCAATGCAAAACCTGCACCGATCGCGCTTCCTATTGCAGCCGATCTTACCGCTGCCATACCCTGCCCGGCCATTAGAAGTCTGTGTCCCGGAAGAATACTCAATGTCTCATCTGGGTCTGGAGCACCTGTGAATATAGAAGGAACAAAATCCACGAACGAATGTACCACTGATGCGGACATGATGAATGCAGAGACAAGTATCGGTACCCAGGAAGGATCGGCAAAACCAGAGATGACGGTCGAGATCGAGGGATATGCGATGAGCATCACCGATGCAAGTGTGTTGACATGTATTCCAGGCACGAGTCCGGTGAACGTTCCTGCTAGAGATCCCAGAACGCTCATGATCACGATTAGAATTATTATTCCTGGGTCCACATATCACGAGTCTTTTTTGTCACTTAATAGGCGGGCGTTTACAGTTATGTTACCTGTGCATAAATCTGTACCCTTTTTATAAAATGGCATCCATAACGACATCGATCAGTATGGATATGGATCAGAGGATAAACCTTGTAATCAGGAATTCGGAAGAACTTGTGAACGAAGAGGAATTAAGGACTCTTTTTGCGACCAAGGAATATCCTACAGCCTATATAGGGTTCGAGCCGTCTGGTCTTGTTCATCTGGGGTGGGTCATGGTCACACAGAAGATCAAGGACCTATGTGATGCTGGTTTCAGAGTGATAATTTTCTGGGCAGATTGGCACGCTTACATAAACGATAAACTTGCGGGGAACTTAGAGAACATAAGACAATGTGCCAGGTACATGGAGGATTGTTTCATCGCCCTCGGAGTGCCAAGAGATAAGGTCGAATTCAAATACGCCAGCGACATAATCAGCGATCCTAAGTACTGGGAGTACGTCATAAAGATAGGAAAGGCAAATTCTATGGCCAGGATAAAGAGGGCCATGACGATAATGGGTCGTTCTGAGGATGAAGCGGAAGTCGATTCTTCAAAGGTCCTGTACCCATTGATGCAGACTGCGGACATCTTCTACCTGAATGTGGACATGGCATATGCAGGAATGGACCAAAGAAGGATACACATGCTTGCCAGGGATGTTGCTGAAAAGGTAGGTTGGACGAAGCCTTTGGCGCTTCACACACCGCTCTTGCCTGGATTGGACGGCGGTAACAGGATGGATCCCGCTGCTGCAAAGATGTCGAAGAGCAAGCCTAATTCCAATATCACCATACACGATGACGATGAGTTCATAAAGGTAAAAATGAAAAAGGCCTTCTGCCCTCCGGAAAAGGAGAAAGAAGACGAGAATCCTGTTCTTCTCTTGTGTAAATACATCATTTTCCCACGTTTGGGGAAGATGGATATCACGCGTCCCGAGAAGTTCGGAGGCAACCTGTCATTTTCCAATTATGGTGAGTTATCAGAAGCATACTATTCTGGTAAATTATTCCCTCTTGATCTCAAGAATGGTGCCGCAGAGAATCTTGGGAAGATACTCACACCGGTTCGTGAGTATTTCACAGTGCATTCCGAGAATTACGAGTCTATGAAGATCATATTCGAGGGTCAGACCAAACTTCGTTAAATTCATTCAATGCCAGTATTGTCTGTTGACATACTGGCCTTTATCTTTCTGAATTCATCCATGGTTTTCATCAAACACATGTGAAGCATTGCGTCTGCATCTCCTGTTCCTGATAGTCCTGCAGCTCCTCCGTGACCTCCTCCATCCGTATCGGTCTCTATGCTTAGGTCACCGAGTATGTTCCCCAGATGTATGCCTCTGCGGACCATTTCCTGTGTCGCCCTCGCACTCAAACGGAATTCAGTATCTCTCTGGGAGCATACGAATGCGATATCTGCTCCGGCGGAGATTATTGCTCTGCATGCGGAAGCCTCAAAGCTACTTCCGATAGAAATAGCCACGATCATATCGCCTATACGGTCGAATTTACTGCGTTCTATGGTCTTCATAACGGCGATCCTTTCTGACATGGTCATAGTTGAACGTGTGAGATTCATTGCCTCGTCCATGGCAGTGTCGGACCTTTCAAGAAGTTCTGCGAAGGCATGAAGTAGTTTAGGATCTGCAAATTGAAAATGTCCGCTATCTGTTAGCATTCCGCCGAGGAGTGCCAGTGTGACGTTCTTGTTGATCTCTATGTTCTCATTTTCTAAAAGGTCCTTGATCAATTCGCAACACGAGACCTTTGAATTATCACAATAGAAATGCATGTCCTTCCATTTTCCGGTCGGCATGTGGTGATCAATGATCACACTGCCGGGAGGGACCTCGACCGATCCAGGTTTGAATTGTTCCGGAGAGGATGTATCAACGACGACAACTAATTCATAGTCTTCAAGATTACATTCATCCAATATTTTCATTTCTAATTTTTCTGCTACCATTTTGGCAACACGGTCAACTCCTCCGGGAGCATAAACATCTGCAGGTGGAAAGCATCTCGATACAGCATATGCTGACCCAATAGCATCCATATCGGCATTACCATGGACCAGTACGATCTTTTTCACGTTTCTCAGTTTCTCTGCGGCGGAGGCTAATGTTTGACTGTCCATTTCAATCACATTTGATGATATATAGAATGTAAAATTGACGGGGCTGGTGTTGTTCACCAACCCCAATCAGTGGTTTATGCGTTTACAGGGGTCCTGATGACGATTTTAATATTTATATCGTGGTTATGCTTTATTTTTTCCTTTTTTAGCAAATATACGGTTCAGTGTCCTCATGAATTTGGTCTGACTGAGTCCTGTCAACAGAATGTCTGATTTATAGAGGCGGACCGTCAGATATATCATTGCAAGCGAGAAGATCAGCAGATAGACTATTCCCGCTAATACAAGCCATATGTCTCCAAACATTAGATTGGTCATGGCCATCATCGGATGTGTGAACGGTATTAGGAACATGACTGCCTGCCCCACTACAGGGAGGGAGTTCCAACCGATGAACATCGTGATGAACATGGGGATCATGGCCAATACGCTGATCGGCAGTGTCATTGTCTGTGCTGCCTTGTAATTCTTGACAAAGGCGCCCAGGATCATACACATTCCGAGTGCGCACATTATCGTAAGGAATACCATTACGCCCAACAACAACCAATCAAGGGTATCGAGATAAAGACCGTAATCAGCGAGATTCACTCCTCCTACTGTCGATGTGACGCCAGTCATATAGAAATTCATCCCCACCATGTAGGCAAGTCCGAATATCAGTCCGACGATCGCGGAAGCTATCAATTTTCCAGATACGATAGTGGTCCTTTTGACAGGTAATGTTAGCAATGTCTCCAAGGTCTTATTCTCCTTTTCATTACCCATGGAAGATATGACAATACTCCCTATCATCACTATTATGATCATTATTATAAGGGGGACCATAAGGGTTTGGCTCATGAGGGATGTGGAGATCTCATATGGTGTTATGCCTTCATAGACCACACCATCGATCTCTGTGAAGTCCTGAGAGTAATCTATTGGGTTCTGTAAGAATTTAGCATCAGCTTCACTAAAACCGCCTTGTTCCAACAGAAGGAGTGATAAATCGTTATTAGCATATGATAATATGAGGTCATTGACCTCAGATGAGGTGGATGAGAATAATCCGCCGTTAGAATACAGATAGTATTTTTCAATTATACCATACACTCCCGAGGATATATTTTCAGAATAGTCCGGGGCAATTGCTATTGCTGAACTCAATCCTTTTTCAGCCATCTCTTTGACGATGGCATCACTGTCACCGTATTCGCTTTCTAAGATTATGACGTAGTTGTCTATATCTTCTTTAGAGACCCCGTTGTTCAGATAGCACTGTTTGATGTATTCTATGGTGTAGTCACTATATTCTCCATCGTCGCCATCGACTACGCCCACAGGGGAAAGCTTGGATGCGTTCTCGGTCTCTCCGCTTATTATGATCCCGATGGAGCACATCATGATCATTACAACGACTATTGAGATGATGGAACTGGGAGTAAGAAGTTCCCTCAGTTCTTTTTTTGTGATATTGAGAAGATGGTTCATTGTGTCACCGCCTTCACGAAGACCTCTTCTAAGTTATTGGCGTTATATTTGTCTTTGAGTTCTTGAGGTGTACCGATCAAGACCAATTTGCCTTCGTTGATCATCGCCACACGATGACATAGTATCTCCACCTCGAACATATTATGAGATGATATCAGCACTGTTACTCCGCTTTTTGATATCTTTTTTATTATCTCTCTTATCTCGAATGCGTTTACAACATCGAGACCAGATGTGACCTCATCCATAACAGCGAATTTTGGAGATGGCATGATGGCCCTTGCGATAAGTAATCTGCGCATCATTCCTTTGCTATAGGTATCCACTTTAGAATCGATCCTTTCACCAAGGTCAGCGATCTCTATTCCTCTTTTGACCATTGTTTCGAATTCTTTGCCGTCAGAAAAGAATCCAGCCATGAATTTCAGATATGCGCGTCCGGTAAGGTCCTTGTATGCCCCCGCATCCTCTGGAAGGTAGCTGATTATTTTTCTGACATCATCAGATTGTTCTTTGACATCATAACCGCAGACCTCGATCTTTCCAGAGGTTATCTGCAATAGAGTGCATATCATGCGCAACGTGGTTGTCTTTCCTGCACCGTTGGGCCCTATAAGCCCAAATATCTCTCCTTCTTCGACTGAAAAACTGATGCCTTTTACGGCTTCTCTGTCTCCGTATACTTTACGTACGTTCTCGATCGTTAGCGCATTCATCGGTTTGCCTTCTGAATTATGTACGGCGGTATACTGTGGATTGTTATAATTATAATGACTGAAAAATGGAAATATGTTTTCGGGCCGTATGGCCCTTTAAAGTTTTAGATCATTCCTCATCGGCAGCTGGCTGTTGACCAAGGGCTGCGTTGATCACGCTTTGGAGCGATTCGAATCTCTCACGGAGGCTTTTTTCCTGGCGTTCTAGACCTTTGATCCTGATATCCATAGTTTCTATGGAGTCATCGATCTCGGTCTTTAGAGTATCCTTGTCGTCGATCTTGATGAGCAGAGAACCAACATTCTTGAAGACATCTCCGTTCGCTTTTCCAAGTTCTTCAGAGGTCCTTATCATTTCTTTCTTTTGGGCCTCCATTTGGAGCTTTTGGGTCGAAACGGCCTGAAGTTGCTGTTGAGTCTGTTGGTATTGGGTGATCTGGTTCTGCAATTGTGGGCTGATACCGTTCATGTTATTCACCTGGTTATCTTTTCGATGTCCTCTGTAATCCTGATGCATTCGAGATACGAGTTCAGTGCCGCTCTCATTGCCGAGGTGTCTGTTGCGGATATCTCCACAATTGCTTCGTCGGCATTCCCGTGAACGTTTATGCGTGTACGGGGCAGTTCGCGTCCGGCCTCGGGTCTTAATGATGAGGTGATAGTCTCCGCTTTCGCGGAGACTATTCTCAAGGTGGCATCTAACATGTTTAGTCAGATTTCAGGACCTTCTTCACGTTGGGTCTCTCTTTGAAGAAGATCTTGGAACCGCATTTCTCACACTGGAGTCCCAGGGAGTTTACGTTCCTTATAGGTTCGTTGCATTTGGCGCATCTGTACATTGGATATCACCGAACGGTTCACTTTTCAGAGACCTGAGAGATCTCTTTTTTCGTTTTGGGGCTGTAGGCTCCTGCGGCGAATTTGGTCTCGCAGTGCCTGCATTGCCAGATACCGGAGCTGACCCTGTGGACAGACATATGGTGGCATACCGGGCATTCATGTTTCTGTTTCTGGTGTGCTTCTATTGTCTTTATCCTGTTGCGGACGACGACACCGTATCTTGCACCGAACCTTCCTGAGGTTCCTGCTTTTGCTGTTCTTTTTGACATTTTTTTCACCCAATGATTTTTCTTATCTCTTTACCCTTCTCAACGGCTCTGTCAAGGCAGAGGGACAGCTCGTCACGTGTGATCGATCCTTTTCCGCCTTTCTGCATGGCCCTGAAATTGCCTTTATCGTCGGTGGTGACGGTAAGGCGGGCTGTGGAGATTGCTTCTTCGTCGAAATTGGGGTCTACTATTAATTCGTTTCCTATTTTAGCCTCGGTGATCGAGACAGGCGTGCAAGTAATTGGCAGTGCAGTATCATCTCCGAATCCGTATTGACTCATCGGGATGATGGCTGTTTTAAGTGCACAGACGGCTGCAAGGTTGGCTGCATCGAACAGGTTGCCATCATGGTCGAGGGCGTACATATCGATGAATACCATCCAGACCTTCTCGCCTGGTACGATGCAAAGTTTTTCTACATCTACCATGCCAGACTCACGGATACCACGGTCAACGACACGTGCAAGTTCGATAGCGTCCTCACCAGGAGGACCAGATTCAAAGGATGCGTGTGCCATCGGTATAAGTTCTGCACCTGTTGTGAGAACACCCATGTTAGGTGTGTCGGGGAAGGGAGTTCCAGGTATTATCTTGATTCCAGCAATGATCTCGGTTTTTCCTACCTTGACTCTCGCGGAACCGTCAGCGCTTTCAATGCAGTTCGTGATGACGCTGATCTCTCTGAAGTCATCCACTTTGCGTCCATCTTCTCTTTTTCCGTTCTTCAGAAGGTTCAAGATATGGTCACGTTTTATCTCTGCGATGATCTGGCTCATTCTGATTCCTCCTGTTTGAGTTTGGAATCATAACGTTTTTTGAGTGCCGATTTCTGCTCTTCATAGACTTCGTGGCATGCACCGAAGGCCATATCGATCGCATGGTCGAACTCTTCACGGGTCATGTTCCCGTCCATTTGTAAAAGAACGATATCGTCGGTTGACGGTACTATTGCGAGGGGCACGTCTGCCTGTCCGTAGTTATCCTCTTCCTTGTTCAGGTCAAGTAACACGTGGCCGTCCGCTTTGCCTGCAGCTATTGCGGGGACGATATCTCTCATCGGGATACCTGCATCCGCGAGTGCGACCGACGCAGCGGTCAAACCTGCGCATCTTGTTCCGGCGTTTGCCTGGAGGATCTCAATGTAGACATCAATGGATGCACGTGGGTAAAGTTCGGTCAGAACTACCTTCTCCAACGCTTCTGCGATGATCTTGGAGATCTCAACGGACCTTCTGTCGGGTCCTGGTCTCTTCCTATCGCTTACTGAGAAGGCCTGCATGTTATATTTGCATTGAATGATCGCCTTGGTAGGATCCTGAAGATGTCTGGGATGACATTCCCTGGGACCGTAGACCGCTGCGAGTACCTTGTTCTTTCCAATTTCTAAATATGCAGAACCATCAGCGTTACTGAGGACCCCTGCTTCAATGTGAATGGGCCTGTGTTGTTCGGCGGTCCTGCCGTCGATCCTTATGCCCTTTTCGTCAACTAATACCATATCTGTGTGTCCGCTCATTTTCACTCCTCCTCTTTGTCCGCAAGATCATAATCGTCGTCGTTTGCGGTTTGCGGGAGTTTGCTCTCTATAAAGTCTTTGATTTTGTCTGTGAGGTTGCTAGATTGTGCGTTCTTCTCAATGAGTTTTATTGCATCCACCGCGACCTGCACGTTTTCGTCGTCTCCGTCAACCCAGATCCTTCCATTCTGTCCTACGAATATACGGCAGTCAGATAGGTTCTTGATCATTTGGATCATCGATCCGCTTTTTCCAATGACCCTTGAGACCTTAGAATGAGGGATCTCTACTAGTTGTCCACCCTCGATCTTTCTTAGTCCGGAATCTTTCATCGTCACTTGGATCTTCTTGCTCTCGTCCACTGTAAGGACCTTGAGCATCACAACATCACCGAGTTTAAGATATCTAGATGTGTCTCCGAATTCGACCTTCCAAGGCACTTCGTTAACGTGAAGGGGTGCCGGGTAGGGTGCGTTGATATTGACCAACCAGTTGGATGGTCCAATGTCTTCGATGATTCCTATGACGGTATCGCCTGTTGTAGGCATGTAGCGTCCTCCGAGAGGGATGACGCTCACAGTGTTCTGAAATATGTTCCTGACGCCTAAAACGTTGGCGTATATTTTGCCATCAAGCATGTATGTGTTACTACCTGAGACCATACCGCTATCATCTAGCACATCTCCGGGCACCACTATTTCGCGTGGGGACCTGGTGTTTCTTTTTTCCATTGTATCACTTCTTGTAAATGTTATATCAGCTGATCAGCTTGATCGAGACATTTCCTTTTGTCCTGTTCTTTAGCTTCTCAGTTACTTCGGGTACTATACCGGCGGGCAGTTCCATTATTCCTATCCACGAACCATCCGCCTCCCATTCCTCTCTTTCTACGATGCCATAGTGGATGAGTTCATCATAGCAACGTCCATAGTCTTCGCCTTTGAGTTTGATTGCGACCCTGCTCTTTTCAAATCTAATCGGAAGTATTGGGCGAAGGAGTTTCATTGCCTCTTCGATCTCTTTGTCCAGTGGTTTGAACGGGTCCACATGGAACTTAGCTTCTTCCAGTGCAAGCTCTATTCTCATAGGGGGGTGTGGCAGCTTTGTTTGGGGATTAATAGCATTAGCGGCAATGTAGGTGATGACCTGATGTCTTTTTGCTTCCATCATCTCTTTACGTTGTTCTGCCGTTATCTGTATTTCTCCCTTTTCCATTATCCTCTTCGCGATTGTTGAGATATCCTCCGTGCCGAATACCTCTTTTACCTTGTTCTCTGCCGGGCGAGTACCTTTGCTGGCGTTTTTAAAAACGTCTTCAACGGCCATATATTCTGTTATATCGAACTTCTTTCCAGCTTTTATGAGATCGACCACTTTTGGATCCAAAAGGATCTCAAATGTCTCACCGTGGCTTTCAAGTTTGGCAATTATCGCATCATCGAGGTTGACCATTTAAGTCACCTTCACATCTTGCCAATAACTTTGGAGATCTCTGCTTCGGAGAGTCTTCTGAATTTCTTGTCCTTTTCGACAACACCGATTTCTACAGACTCTGCGGAAGGAGTGTCGTCAATAGCGGCTCCAAGAGCTTTCAAACCGAGTTTAAGAGCTGCTTCGAAAGTCATTTTGTCCTTGAATTCTTTTTCAAGGATGTCCATGACAACTGGGCGTCCAGATCCAATGCATGTTGCTTTGTAGGCGACCAATGCCCCAGAGGGGTCTGTTTCGAAGAGATGGACACCGATATCATCCACACCTGCCATTAGGAGGGACGTTCCAAAGGGACGTGCTCCGCCATACTGTGTGTATTGCTGTTTGTAGTCGCAAACTTTTTTGACAAGCATCTCTACGCCGATGTTCTCGCCGTAGTTAACTTTGTGGATCTGTGCTGCCTTTCTTGCTTCGTCCACCAATACTCTGGCATCGGCAACGAGGCCAGAGGTTGCACAGCCGATGTAGTCATCGACGTCAAAAATTTTCTCTATGGATTCAGGTTCGACGAGTTTACTAGATACTCTTTTGTCAACAACAAGGATGACACCATCTTTGAACTTGAGTCCTATGGTGGTGGTACCTTTTTTGACCGCCTCACGGGCGTATTCGACCTGGAACAATCTTCCGTCAGGGGAGAAAACGGTTATTCCCCTGTCATATGCCATTTGTCCTGGTTGCATGATTAATACTTCCTAATCGAAGTTAGCAATTGCACACCAGTATTTAACGTTATATCGCGCACGTTCCTAGTAGTATTGTTCATCTCTTCTTGGACTTCGTGCGGAGGTCAGGGTAAGCATCCCTCAGGGTTTTAAGGGTACCAGAAGTGGTAATGGATGAACAATCCGAGTCTATACAAGACATTATCTCAATGATGTGGGTCTTTTTCTCAGGAGGGCATCTGATGATAGCCATTCCATGGTCACATTGGATTACATAGGGAGCATCTTCTCCGTCACAAATCCTATTTGCTCTTCGTATCAGAGTATCCTTGTCTAAACACGGTGAGACCTTGAATAGAACATATCTCCGCCTTCCTCTTTTTTCCTTGACGACCATCAGTCTTTCCTCTTTATTGTATGCATTGTGACGCTCTCGTACACGGCTCCGCATTTTTTGCAAACGGGTTTATTCACGTCAACGCGATTACCACAAGAGCAAAGGAATGTATTGTCTTTTCTTGGAAGTACGGCACCGCATTCACATATATTGCCTTTTACGAATCTGCCGCACACTGGACATCTTGTTCTTTCGGGTTCGCGGATCGTCATTTCTTCGAATTTTGCACCACAGTACGGGCATGTGCCTGTTGGTTCTGCGCAGACCCTATGAAAAAGCTTGCCGCATTTGCACACGGCAAGTTCTTCGTTCTCGATTTTTCCATGGCAGATCTCACATCTCTTTTCGTCTTCACCCTCGTCCAAAAAATAAGTAGACTTTCTCGACTTGCCCTTACCGAAGACACCTGCGAGTTTCATTTTGTTAGTTACACGAATCTGGACGTAAAAGACCATGGTTATAACTCCGATTGAAATGATGATTAGACCCAGTGCTAGAACGGGGTTGGTAAGTTCCATATTACTCTAGATAAAGGTTTGGTTTAATAACATTTCTTATGATTCATTTAGACCTTTCTTGGTCAGTTTTTTACTGCATACTAATTTAATTTTCGTATGTAAATCTGATACAAAAAAAATAGTAGAATTACCTTAAATAACAAACCAACCAACATATTATTTTTACAATATCTGGAACATATGAAAAAGCATCAACCAACAAATGATTTTTTAATAAAACTAACTTTCAATAAAATTATGCGAATAAACAGAGTTTATAAATATAAAGCTTGTGTAATAAGGGTTTTAATCGGTTACATGATTCCCACCCACGTTCCAATACCAATTGGATAACACGGAGGCATAGATTTGACAAAATCAGCAATGGTTATCGGTGGAGGGATCGCAGGTATTCAAGCCTCGTTGGATCTTGCAGACAGGAACATACACGTCTATTTGGTGGAGAGACTCCCCACCATTGGAGGAACTATGTGCCGTCTGGACAAGACATTTCCAACGAACGATTGTTCTGCTTGCATCCTATCACCAAAAATGGCGGATTGTATAGGACATCCTAACATCACCACATTGACCTATCACGAGGTCATGAGCGTTAGTGGGGAGGCCGGCAACTTCAAGGTAAAAGTCTTGAAAAAGGCCAGGTACGTCGATCCAAAGTCCTGTACGGCATGCGGCGACTGTACCCAGAAGTGCCCTCAGAAGAACATTCCCGACCAGTTCGAGTACGGGCTTTCCACAAGGAGAGCAATCTACATTCCCCATGCTCAGGCAGTACCTAGGGTTGCAATCATCGACCCAGAACACTGTAAGATGATCAAGGAAGGAAAATGTGGAGTTTGCGCCAAGGTTTGTGGAAAGAAAGCAATCCACTACGATGACAAAGACGAAGTGATCGAGCTTGAGGTCGGTTCCATAATCGCAGCCGCAGGATTCCAGGTATGGGATGCTAGCATTGCGACAGAATACGGCTATGGCAGATTCAAGAATGTGGTCACAGCTCTCGAGTTCGAGAGGATGATGTGCGCATCCGGACCTGACAGAGGACACATAAAGGTCCCCTCAACAGGCGAAGAACCTAAGAAGATCGCATTCATCCAGTGCTGCGGATCCAGGTCCGAAAAGAAAGGATGGAAGAAATACTGTTCATCTGTATGTTGCATGTATGCGACCAAACAGGCAATGATCACCAAGGAACACCTTGATGTTCAGGAAGATATCTATTTTATGGATATCAGATCCTACGGAAAGGAATTCGAAGCGTACATCCACAGAGCAGAGGATGAATACCACATCAATATGCACAGGTCATCCCGTGTAGCTAATGTGGAAGAGGATCTTGAGACCAAAGAGCTTACGATCAACTTCACCGACAAGGAAAACAACGGCATATCTGAAACGTACGATATCGTAGTTCTCTCGATTGGACTTGCACCCCCTGAGGGCGCAGCGAAATTGGCGAGCACCCTTGGAATCTCACTCAATGAGTACGGATTCTGTAAGACAACTGTTTTCCACCCTCTAGAGACGACAAAGAAAGGAATATTCGTAACCGGCGCATTCGCTGCACCAAAGGACATTCCAACATCTGTCGCAGAGGCATCTGGAGCAGCGGGAAAGGCAGGAGCATACATTGTTGATGAGCACTTTATTCCATGTGCACCAAAGGTATACCCAGCAGAGAAGAATGTTGAAGGAAAGGAGCCTCGTATCGGTGTATGGGTATGTCACTGCGGTATCAATATCGGATCTGTGGTAGATGTTCCAAATGTCACCGAATATGCAAAAGGACTTCCTAATGTCGTAATGGCTGAACAGTCCCAATATGCATGTGCGCAGGACTGCCTCGAATCAATATCGAGAGCAATCGTAGAGAAAGACCTTAACAGAGTGGTAGTCGCATCCTGTACACCAAGGACACACGAGCCTTTGTTCAGGGAGGCCTGCCGTAATGGAGGACTTAACAAATATCTCTTCAACATGGCAAATATTCGTGATCAGTGCTCGTGGATCCACATGCATTCTCATGAGGCAGCAACTGCCAAAGCGAAAGACCTTCTCAGGATGGCAATTGCAAAGACAGCATTGCTCGAACCCCTTGTTGGATCTGAGATCCCAGTTACGAATGTCGCTGCCATCATTGGTGGAGGTATCACCGGTATGACTGCAGCCCTCGATATAGCGGCTCAGGGATACCATGTCGAATTGTTCGAGAGGGAGAAGGAGCTCGGAGGATATGCACGCAACATGGTCCATAAGGAAGATGGAATTGCAGTCTCTGATTTCTTGAAGGAAACAATAAACAAAGTGAAGAACTGTCCAAAGATCAATGTCCATACTGGCGTGGTCGTAAAGGACATTCCCGGATTCGTTGGGAACTTTAAGGTTCTGACCGATGATGGAAAGGAATATCCTGTTGGTGGAGTATTATTCGCTACAGGAGCAGCACCTTACAAGCCCACCGAGTACAACTACGGCAAGGACAAGAAGGTCATGACCATCAACGAAGCAGAAAAAGAGCTTGCAGAGGGCAAGTTCTCAGGAAAAGATGTGGCTTTCATCCAGTGTGTTGGATCCAGATCGGATTCTGTAAAATACTGTTCTCGTGTCTGTTGTGCATCCGCACTGCGTGCGGCCATTCAGATGAAAATGAAGAACCCGACCGTCAATGTGACCATCATTCACAAGGACATTAGGACATATGGATTCCGTGAGGAGCTTTACAACAAAGCGTGTCAGCTCGGTGTCAAATTCTTAAGGTACTGTGTAGATGACAAGCTCCCAGAGTATTCGGGTCACGTTGTCAAGGCTCATGATGTGATCTTGGGTCAGGATGTTGAGATCCATGTTGATACACTTGTTCTATCTATCGGTATCACACCTCTCCGTGAGGAGAAGGAGTGTCTTGCGAAGATGGTGAAGGTCCCGATCAGCAAGGACGGATTCTTCTTCGAGGCTCACCAGAAACTAAGGCCTGTAGATTTCGCTACAGAAGGTGTATACGTTGCAGGTGCAGCACACTGGCCTAAATTCATGGATGAATGCATCGCACAGGCATCTGGAGCTGCGGCAAGGATGTTGACCGTAATATCCAAGGATAAGATCATCTCCGACGGTATCATCGCAGTGTCCAACCACGATATCTGTGATGGATGCGGTGTCTGTGAGGGATGTTGCGACTACAATGCAATAACCATCGACATAGACCCTGTTTCCGGAAGGTTGAAGAGTAATGTCAATCCTGGACTTTGCAAAGGCTGCGGATGCTGTGTAGCATCATGTCCTGCCGGTGCAATGGAGCAAAGAGGATTCAGGAGCAAGCAGATTATCGCAGAGATAGATGCACTTCTTGATTTCCCAGTAGGAGGAGAGTGATTATAATGGCAGATTTTGAACCTAGAATAGTAACGTTCTGTTGCAACTGGTGTTCATATGCGGGAGCAGATGGTGCCGGGGTTGGAAGACTTCAGATGCCACCGAACTTCCGTATAATAAGGACAATGTGCAGTGCAAGGGTAGATCCTGAGTTCGTTCTCAGGGCCTTCTCGAAAGGAGCGGACGGCGTGATCATCCTAGGATGTCACCCCGCAGACTGCCACTACATAGGCGGAAACTACAGGGCAAGAAGGAGGATCGCACTCCTGAGGATGGTCCTAGAGCAGTACGGATTCGATTCCAAGAGATTGAGGCTCGAGTGGGTCTCAGCTTCTGAAGGAGAGAAATTCCAGAAGACGATGACTGAATTCATAGACACCATAAAGGCGCTCGGACCTACACCCCTCAAGGAGGTGCAGTGATGTCATTCTTCGACAGATTCAAGAGCAAAGATAAGGAAAAGCATGTCGAGGCTGAGAAGCCCAAGCACGCAGAAACTGACAAGCACAAGGCAAATGAGTGTTGCTGTGGAGCAAAGAAGAACGAGAAGTCTGCAGCACCCGCATGCAAAACAAAGACCGCTGAGTCGGTTGCAGCAAATTACATGCCTGCAGCAGATCTCGGAGAACTCCTTCCAGGAGCACCCCCGAACGGAAAGATCAAGCTAGCGATCTATTGGGCAGCGGCCTGCGGTGGATGCGACGTTTCGATCCTGGATACCAATGAGAGGATCCTTACCATAGGCGATATGGCAGACATAGTGATGTGGCCTGTTGCAGCTGACGGAAAGGAGAAGGATATTGAAGCCATGAAGGACGGTTCCATCACGGTCTCGATAATCTCCGGAGCGATCAGAAACTCTGAGAACGAGCATATGGTCAAACTCCTCAGGAAGAAGTCCTTGATCGTCGTATCTTACGGATCGTGCGCATGTTTCGGCGGATCGCCTGCACTTGCGAACTTGGTTCCCGGTGGAAGCAAAGAGATATTGAACTACGTTTATACGAAGACCCCCAGTACCGCAAACTTCCAGAAGGATTACCATCCGAAAGCGCCTGTCATGCCTCAGACGTCCTACAAGGCACCTGAGGGAGAGCTCACATTGCCAGTCCTGTACGATAGAGTAAGGACTCTCGACCAGACGATCGATGTGGACTACTTTGTTCCGGGATGCCCTCCTATGCAGGAGACTATATCTCAGCTTCTCAAAGCAGTTGTGGACTTCGCGTATCACGGAATCGCTCTACCCCCCAAGGGAACAGAGATCGGTGTAACGAAGAGTTCTCTCTGCGATCAGTGCCCCAGGCACAAGGAGTTCAGAAGGATAACCGTGATCAAAGAACCATACCAGGTCAATGTTGATCCGGATCTTTGTCTTATGGATCAGGGAATTCTTTGCCTCGGACCAGCAACGGTCGGAGGATGCAATGCAAAATGTACACGTGCTGGACAACCTTGCCGTGGATGCTACGGCCCCACAGCAGAGGTTCAGGAGCACGGAGCAAGCGCACTCACAGCAGTCGCTTCGCTGTTCCCCATCCTTGAGGATGACGGAATTATCGGCGAGGACAAGATCATCGACATCATGAGCACCATAAAGGATCCTCTTGGATACTTCTACGCGTTCACGATGGCCAAATCGTTGATCAAGACCGCCGTCAATGAAAAAGGAGGTCAGTAAATGGCCGGACCTATCATTTGGGATGACAAGCATAAAGTAACCACCAACAGGGTCGAGATCGACCCCATCACCCGTCTCGAGGGACATGGAAAGATAGAGATCTTCCTCGACGACAAGGGAGACGTTAAGAACGCATATTGGCAGGTTCCCGAGGTCAGAGGATTCGAGAGATTCTGTATCGGAAGAAGGGTAACAGAGCTTAACCAGATAACGGCTAGGCTTTGTGGTGTCTGCCCCGGCGCACACCACCTTGCTTCCACCAAGGCCATCGACGGATGTTATAATGCCAAGCCTACCGAGGCAGCATTCCACATCAGAGATACGTTCTACCATGCACACTTCGTGCACAGCCACATTGCGCATTTCTACGCATTGGCTGCACCCGATTTCGTGTGCGGACCTGCTGCACCCGCAGCAGAGAGGAACGTTCTCGGCGTAGTTGCACGTGTCGGGCTCGAGCTTGGAGGAGCAGTCCTCAAAGCACGTGCCGAGGCTCAGAAGATCCAGGCGATCATCGGCGGAAAGGCAACACATCCAGTAATGGGTGTTCCTGGCGGAGTATCCAAGGCTATCTCGAAAGAGGAGCAGAAGGAGATCCAGGGATACGCAGATAACCTGGTGGCATTCGGAGAGACCTCTATGAAGGTCCTCGAGGATGTGGTCCTCAAGAACAAGGAATATGTCGACATAATAGCCAACAAGGACCTGTTCTACAATGAGACATACCACATGGGACTTGTGAACAGCAAGAACCAGCTCGAGTTCCATGACGGACTTGTGAGAGTAGTTGACAACGACAGAAAGGAACATGACAAGTATGACCCGAAGAACTACCTCGACCATATCGGAGAGGCAGTCGAACCATGGTCCTATGAGAAGTTCCCCTATTTGAGAAAACCCGGATACAAGGGACTCGTCGACGGAATGGACAGCGGTATGTACCGTGCGTCACCTCTGTCCAGGCTCAATGTGTGCGAGAGTATATCCACACCTAAGGCACAGGCAGAACTCGTAAAGTACAGAGACTTCTTCAAGAGCGTAGGCGTACCAGGATCTGTCCAGTTCACACTGGCCACACACTGGGCAAGAGTCATAGAGCTGTTGTACTCGGCAGAGAAATTGCACGAGGATGCATACAGCGATAAGCTCATTGATGCTAACATCAAGCAGTACGATCTTGTTCCTGGAGGACGCGGTGTAGGTTGTGTAGAGGCTCCCAGAGGAACCCTTACACACGACTACACATGTGATGAAGATGGAATCGTCACCGCTTGTAACCTGGTTGTTGGAACTACCAACAACAATGGCCCCATCAATATGGATGTTGCCAAGGTTGCAAAAGGCCTGATCCACAACTTCGAGGTCTCCCCCGGTCTCCTTAACATGGTCGAGATGGCATTCCGTGCATATGACCCATGCAACTCCTGTGCAACACACAGCTTGCCTGGTCAGATGCCCCTTGAGGCAGTCATCAGATACAATGATGGTGACGTCTTCGAGACACTCAAACAGAACTGAATGCAAAAACGAGGGGTAACCCCCCTCTTATAATTTTTATTTTTCAAAATATTAGTCTGTTTTTGGGCAATTCTTCCATTTTGAAGTATCTTTACCTTTGATCATGAGGTCAGAACGTTTTCCAAGATTGATCCCATCTAAAAGATGAATGCTGGCACTGTCAAGATCAACAATCTCGCTATTAAGTATCGGTCCGAGTAATGGTTCATTGATTATATTTACCGGTGAACCGCCTAGCATGCGATTGAATGCAGGTACAATAATGAATTCCTTAGGAACGTTATCGAATCTATCACTGTGCACATCTTGTTTGAATTTTCCTCTGACCCAGCAAGGTTCAGATGTTTGTTTTCCGACACCGTCTCTGAACATGACCGAGGGGTGAGTATGTCCCATCACAAGTGTATCTGCGGACATGACATCTTTGGATGGCCACGTATGTCCATGAATAAATCCAACGTCCATTATTTTCAGTCCAGATGCAGGTCGGATATTGACACGGCCTGGTAAGAATTCTTCGAGGTTCGTGTCATGGTTACCTCTGACCACATCAATGGAATCAAATTGTTCCAGCAGTCTTTCAAAGAATAATGGTATTTCTTTGTATTCTTGTTTTGTAGAACCGGGAACGGAGTCTTTAATGTCACCAATAATAACGATCCTGGAACATTTGTTATTCGTGGCCTCCATTATACTGTCAAACATATCGTCTGTGCGAGATACGATATGGAATCCTTTCTTTCTGAGATGCGATTCCAAACCAATATGCAAGTCGGTAATGATAAGATACTCATCTGCACGAAGAGCAGGTATACCTGGGACCGGTTGAAGGTCCATACTTTCACCTGAGTTCCTTTGCAAGGACGGTGGGGATTTTTTCAATAATATCTGTGGCGATAAGGCCATAGGATTTTTTCTTGAAAGCACAGTCTCCGGCCCTTCCAGAGATGTATGCACCAAGACAAGCAGCATCAAAGGCTGACATTTTTTTCGCTAAGAGACCTGCTATTATTCCGGCAAGTACATCTCCTGTACCCGCACTGGTCATTCCAGGATTTCCAGTGTTGTTAAATCTTATCTTTTCACCATTCGAGATGATATCGGTGGATCCTTTTAGCAGTACGGTTGTGTTAGTTTCTTTTGCTTTTAGGCACACATATTTTGCAGGATCACTTCCGATGGTTCCGCCAAGTCTAAGGAACTCTCCAGTGTGAGGGGTCAGTACTATGGGGGTTCCATTGCTGTGAAAGTTCTTGCCCAATGCGTTCAATCCGTCAGCGTCTATGACCATGGGGGCCTTACAGGAATTTACGAAATCATTAACAGCTTCTATAGTGAGATCATCCGTGCCTAAGCCTGGACCGATAAGTACTGCATCGCAGGATTCACTGAGTTCCAGTAATTTTTTTACATGTCCTGGTGCCAGTATGTTACCTTTGAGTTCAGTTAAGATGAGAACGGGAGAGAATGAAGCTATTGTAGGATAACTGCAAGAAGGTGTTGCGACCTTTACTATGTCTGTACCAACGCGCATTGCCGCCATTGCCGCCATTGCCGGTGCACCAAAATAAGGACCACCGCCTATCACGAGCAAGGTTCCACCGCATCCTTTATGACTGTCTTTGGCAGGTATAGGATATCTGAGCATATCTCCAGGACCGACATTTTTTATTGCTTCTGTGGGAACTCCGATGTCTCTTACGATGATCTCTCCGGAATTTTCGGGCGTCATCCCATCTTTTATGTCATGTAGCGCTAAGGTTAATTTGGGTTTAATTGCATGATCTGTACCAAGTCCAGATGGTACATCTATGGAGATTATGTCTCCTTTGAAACCATTCATGGCATTAACATATGATACGTACGGTTCTTTCAATTCACCTGTAAGTCCGGTGCCCAATGCGCAATCTACAATGACATCATAGTCTTCTAATCTGGCTGAAAAAAAATCCAATTTAGGGCATTTCAATTTGGAATATTGTTCGAACGCTTCTCTGCTGTTTATTATAGAAGTTGGAGAGATTATTAGAATCGTAACGTCAGCATGTGAAAGAATATTGGCCGCGGTGTATCCGTCACCGCCGTTATTTCCTTTTCCGCATGCAAAAGCTATTCTTTTATTCGAATACCTGGTTCTGATAATGTCTGCAATTGCTTGTCCTGCGTGAGTCATCAATGATGCTCTGGTAATTCCCAATGCTTCGGAATTGGCATCCATTACTTTGGAGTCCAATGAAGATATCATAAAATCACAACCTTATTTTTGATTCTTAACCAAGACCTCTCCAATTTTAGGAATGAGCTCTGTCTTAGATAATTTTCCACGTTCTACACGAACACATCCACATTTTGCTGTCCAGTTTGAAGGATATGCTTTATTTTCAAGGACTTTGTATTCCAGATCAAGTATCAATGCCCCTTTGGCAATCAAATCTAGTTGTGGATTTTTTACACAAAGATTCTTTGGAAGTTTTCTTCCTTCGGAGCGGGTACGATCAATATCGAAATATTCCGGCCAAAGTGTGATTGCCGTGTCCTCATCGTATGTCATGATATCGGTGTGGTATGGACGACGTGGTATAAGAATTTGTCAAAAATAATCGTAAGTTCCGGGCCATGAGGCCCGGAATGAAAAATCAGTTCTCGATTAGAATGGCGTTAACTGCACCACACTGTCCAGGCCTGGATGTCACGATTGCATTTCCGAGGTCTGTTGTGATGAGAGCACCCTTGTTGAGGATGTTACGCTGAACGTAGTTAGGGTCGGCAGGATTTCCTTTGACATTGAGTATCTTTGTCTTCTGGACCTTGTTGGTCTTCTTATCAAGGACATTTGCGTATTCTGCAAGGAGCATTCCAACCTTCGAGTTGCCACCCATTCCGCGGTACTGTTTGAGGGACTGTTTTCCCATCTTTGTGTACTGCTTCTCTCTGCTAATCTCGAATTTTCTCTTCCCTCTGCTGGCGACAAGTCTGCCTCCAGTGGGCTTTCTGTTGGACCTTCCCTGGTGTAGTGCCATTTTAATCGAACCCACTAATCATGGTTCTATATTTAAAGATTTCCAGTTTTTTGGTCAATCTAAAGGGCCTATAAGTTTAACGTCTGTCTTGTTTCCAGAGATCGTGATGATTGCACAGTAGCCTTCCTTGGCGGCTCCTGGATTACAGAACAGTGTTCCGTCAATTGTCTGTGCTCCGCGGTCTTCGTGTATATGTCCAGACAGAGCGATCATCGGTTTGAATTCTTCAACGATCTTTCTGATCGCGGGACTTCCCACGCTCATACCGTTTGGAATATGATCATAAATGCCATACGAAGGGGCATGCGTCATTAGGATCATTCCCTTTTTCGATATGGGCTTAAGTGCATTGTAGATATCCTCTTCTTCAAGTTCAAAGGGCGTTCCGAAGATCGTTATATTGGAGCCACCCAAACCTATCAAGTTGTATTCACCGATCTTCGCGCTCTTTCCGTGCATATTGTGAGCTACAGAGGCGATTTTAACAGGAAAATCCAGCGGATCACAATTTCCAGGTATGACATAGATGTCTGAGTGGATCATCTTGAGGATTTCTCTGGCATCTTCGCCAGTTCCCATGTTTGTAACATCTCCAAGGAATAGCGTGAAATCGGGCTGGTTATCAGAAATTACTCTATTGATCCAGTCTATGCATGATTTCTTTTGGTGTAAATCAGTTAGGACGAGGAATTTCATATTTGAGGAGAATGAATTTGCATATATATTGATTAACTTATGATTCGTAAACGCTAGTGTGCTCCCAATTACCAGCCATTTATAAGGGAAGATGAATACAACTCATAAAATATATCCCACGTCATACTTTTTATTGAGAGTATAGTAACAGATTTTTGATTCATAATGACCAGAACAATATATCTTTTGTATAACTCTAAACTTGGGATACTGACTATGAAGGGGCATATGGTACATGGATATGACACGGCACAAATTGGAATCTGTTACAATTAAAAGTGCGAGTATGATGAAAGAAAAATCAAAAGAAGGACGTTTAACGGTAGGTATGGACGTCGTTGTAACGGGAGTCGTTTGACCATGTGGAGATTGCTTGCAGAATGTATCAAATCAATGAGTGACACATCATACACGGTACATGGTTATCCAATAACAGACCTCGCGAAAGAAGCTGGGTCTATAAACGTCATAAATGAGAAGACTGCTTTAGAATATGCACTTGGGGATTCTCTCTCAAAGAAAAGATCTGTAGTAATAGTGAAGAATGTAGGAATGAACGCACTTGCAGATCCGCTAGTGATCGCTTCGACCCAGGGGTTGATCGGAGGAGTAGTGCTCATATCGGGGGATGATACCCAAGCAAAGAGTACTCAGAACCGTCAGGATACAAGATCGTACGCTGAGGTAGCATCGATTCCGCTTATGGAGATCGACACAGAGGATGTGTATCAAAGTCTCGAGAATGCATTCATAGCGTCTGAAAGATATTCACGGGTAGCACTACTGAGAACCACTGACGTCATTATTTACAGTAAACCTAAGAAGCAAAAAGTCCATTCGATGCCGAGAGAACGTCAATACGGAAGTCTTGTCAGTAGGACTTTCACGGCTAAAGGCTGTGCAGATTATGCAGACAGGCTTTTCAAGGGGGAGGGAGAGGTTCCAGAGACGGTAGAAGATATAGGCTACACATTGGGCCTGTGCAAGAACTGTCCGTACAAACCTCTTCTAAAATACATATCGGACGAGGGCATCGAGGTGGTAGTCGACACTGGATGTATATTACTTGCCAGAAGAAAGCCTTACTACATCGGAGTGGCGAATTATGGGTTGGGTTCATCGATCGCTGTGGCCGCAAAATCTACAGGCATAGCGATAATCGGAGATTACGCTTTTCTCCATTCAGGCATAAACTCGTTGATAGATGTTTATGAAAGGGATATTCCATTGATCACCATCATACTTAAAAACAGAAGGTTAGGCATGACGGGAGGCGAGGAATGCATCGATATAACGAAGTACATCCCGTGGGCAGAGCCTAAAAATTTAGGGATCGAAGAAGTTAAGAAGATATTGAAGGGACCTGTGGTCGGTCCAAAAACCATCATAATAGAGACAAAATGTCCAGAAGGTGAGATACATGAAAAAATTAGATATTGAGATCTGTGATGTGACACTTAGAGACGGTGAGCAGACACCTGGAGTTTCATTCACATGTGAGGAAAAGCTTGACATCGCGCGCTGCCTTGATACTATCGGCGTTGAGGTGATAGAAGCAGGTTTTCCGAGCGTAAGCGAAAATGAGATGAAATGTATAAAAAGAATAACAGAGGCCGGATTAGATGCGAGGATATGCTGTCTTTCGAGGGCGGTCAAATCCGATGTCGATGCAGCGATAGCATGCGATGTAGATCTGGTGAGCATATTCTTTGCAACATCCGATCTTCACATAAAGGTCAAGTACAATAAGAGTCGCGAAGCGATGCTGGCACAGGCTCTGGAGATGGTTGACTATGCAATAGATCACGGAGTGCAAGTGAGATTCTCAGCAGAGGATGGTTCCAGGACGGACATCTCATTTCTGAAGGAAATGTTCAAGCAAGGTTACGAGCACGGAGCAATGTATAGCAGTATCGCCGATACGGTAGGGTGCCTGACCCCACTTCAAACAGCAGATATAGTAAGGGACCTGAAAAAGGATCTGAAGAACAAGTTGTGTGTTCATCTTCATAACGACATGGGGTTTGCGACAGCTAATGCATTCACAGCTGCAGAATGCGGGGCGTTCCAACTTCATACAACGGTTAATGGTATCGGGGAAAGGGCAGGTAATGCAAGTCTCGAAGAGCTGCTTGTTGCATTGAGGATGAAAGGCGGTGTAGACAGATACGATCTAACGCATCTTACCAAATTGTCCAAGATGGTTTCCAAGTATTCGGACGTCCCTGTTTCGAAGACAAAAGCAGTTGTCGGTGAAAATGCATTCTCGCACGAGAGCGGAATACATATTGCGGCCTTGATCGTAGACAGTGCCACTTATGAGTATTTCCCCCCTGAGATGGTAGGCGGGGAGCAGAAGTTTGTATTAGGTAAACACACAGGCAGGAAAGGTCTTGAGCACATCGTGAACACTCTGGGATATCAGCTTACGGATGCTCAGATGGAAAAAGTACTCCACGATGTGAAAGAGAGGGGCGAAGATAAATGTGCGATCACACCGAAATTGCTCAGGGAGATTGTAAAGAATGCAAAGGAGACGGTGTAATTGAGCACGCTATCCGAGAGGATCCTGAAAGGAGAAGCAGGCAGTTTCGTCGATGTAATGGTGGACAGAGTAATGGCGCATGACGGTTCCGGAATTCAAGCATTGACAGCATTCCATGAGATGGAGGCGGAGGAAATCGCGTATCCTGAAAAAATATCGATAATCTACGATCATATCATTCCGGCGAACAATTCGATAACGGCAAACCTCCAGGCAGAACTCAGAAAGTTCTCTATAGAGAAAAATCTGAATTTCTACGACATAGGAGAGGGAGTATGCCATCAAGTGATGAGCGAGGGCAGAGTAATGCCCGGTGAGATCGTGGTCGGAGCAGATTCGCATACCTGCACCATGGGTGCATTCGGGGCGTTTGCGACCGGGGTAGGAGCATCAGACATGGCATCCATCTGGATCACAGGTGGTACATGGCTGAAGATACCGGAGACCATCAACATCAAATTGGAAGGAAAATTACCTAAATTTTCAGAACCTAAGGATGTAGCATTGAGATATGTGAGCATGCTTGGAGCGGATGGTGCAACGTATAAGGCCATAGAGTTCACTGGCGATAATAATCTAGGGATGGAAGGAAGACTCACGATCTCGAACATGGCCATCGAGGCCGGCGCCAAAGCAGGTCTTTTCTATGCTGACGATGTGACATGCGGTTATCTAAGAAAATATGGAAAGGATGCAGCCCCTCAAAAAGTGGAGGATTGTGACTACATAAGAGAGGAGACGATAGACCTAGATGATGTGGAGCCAGTCCTTGCAGTACCACATAGGGTCGACACGATAAGACCCGTATCTGATATGGAAGGAACGCATCTTGACCAGGTCTTTGTCGGCACATGTACCAACGGCAGATATGAGGATCTAAAGCGTTTTGCAGACATAGTCAAGGGTAAACGGGTGAAGGTCAGGACCATCGTCGTTCCTGCTTCGAGGACCGTGTTATTGAGGGCAATGGAGACGGGGGTCCTAAGGGATATCGTTGAATCTGGAGCTGTCATAGGTACACCAGGCTGCGGACCGTGTTTGGGTGCGCATCAAGGTGTGCTGGGAGAAGGGGAAGTCGGACTTTCTACAGCCAATAGGAACTTTAAGAATCGCATGGGGGTCGATGCAGAATATTATCTTTCGTCGCCGACCACGGCCGCATTCTCCGCACTCAAAGGAGAGATCGCATCACCCAAGGAGGCACCATGAAAGGAATGGTAGTGAAGGTCGGTGACGATATCGACACTGACCTTATCATAGCCGGAAGGTATCTCAGGACCAAGGACAAATCACTCTGGGCAAAGCATGCGTTCGAGGATCTGGATCCGGATATGTCGTCACGTCTCAATGGTAGTGTCGTCGTCGCAGGAAAGAATTTCGGATGCGGTTCTTCACGTGAGCAGGCGGCAATAGCTCTGAAGGAAGCAGGTGTTGTCGCGGTCGTTGCGACAAGTTTTGCAAGGATTTTTTTCAGAAATGCGATAAACAGAGGCATCCCGTTATTCGAGATCCCGGATCTGATAGAATGCAGTGATGGAGATGAGATGACCGTCTCCCTCGAGGGTTCGTATATCGAGGTAGAAGGCATAAGATACGAGTCTTTGAGACTCTCGGACAGGATGATGGAGATCATAAATTCTGGCGGACTCATCGAGTTGAGGAGAGGAAACAAATGATCTTCTTCGACGGTGCTTTTCCGGGTCGATACATGGAGCGTGTCATCTTCAAGATGATCGAGACCAGGCATGTGTGGAGGAATATAGTATGAAGATAGCGGTCGTCAAAGGGGACGGAGTCGGCGAAGAGGTAATACCGGTAGCGGTGAAGGTGCTCGAGCATTATATCCCGGATGCAGAGTATTTCGAGGTAGAAGTCGGATATAAGAAATGGAAGAGGACCGGAAACGAATGCGATGATGAGGACATAAGAAGACTCAAGGAAGCGGATTCCATCATATTCGGTGCCGTGACGACACCTCCTGACCCGAATTACAAGAGCGTTTTATTAAGGATAAGGCGTGAGTTGGAATTATATGCTAACATAAGACCAGTGTACGGAAACGGTTTCAAGATAACGGTCGTTCGTGAGAATTCGGAGGGATTGTATTCCGGTATAGAGACCATCGGTCCCGAAAGATCCACCACATTAAGGGTTGTGACGAGGGAGGCTAGCGAGCGTATCGCCGTGTGTGCTTGTGAGATACTTCTAAAGGATTTCAAGGGCGGCACTCTTACCATAGGAAACAAGGCGAATGTTCTGAAGTCAGACGTATTGTTCAGAGATACATGCATAGAGGTCGCGGAGAGGATGGGGGTACCATACAGGGCCGCGTATATCGACTCGCTGACATTCGACGCGATATACAATCCTCGTAAATACGACGTGATAGTCACGACGAATTTATTCGGAGATATACTGAGCGATGCGCTCGGGAACCTCGTAGGCGGATTGGGAATGCTTCCGAGTGCTAACATAGGGAAGAAATATTCATTCTTCGAGCCAGTGCATGGCAGCGCACCCGATATCGCAGGGAGAGGGATCGCAAACCCCATCGCAGCGATAAGGAGTGCGGGTATGCTATTGGAGCATGTCGCAGGTATGAACTGCTTAGGGGATATCGAGAAGGCGATATCTGATACGATATCGTCAGGAATATGCACTCCAGATCTTGGTGGGCATGCTAGCACAGAGTTATTTGGGAACGAGATGTTGAATAGACTTGTTTGAGACGATAGTATGGCAATAGATGTTTTTAATCCCGCAAGTAACGAGAAGATCGGAGAGGTCGAGGAGTTCACAGAAGATGAGGTCGGAAGCACGATAGAGAGGCTTCAAGACGGATTTTCCGAATGGTCAAAGAGAAGACCAGCATCTAGAGGCATGGTACTTTACAAAGCGGCAGAGATCATAAGAACGGACCAGAACAGACTCGCATCGATCCTGACATCAGAGCAGGGAAAACCATATTTTGAGGCGAGGAATGAGATCCAGGGCGTTGCTGCGGTCTTAGAATTCTATGCATCTATCGCAGGAACGGTATGTGGGCATACCACGCCGAAGTCGGATTATGGATATGCTTTCACAAATAAGTACCCCATGGGAGTATGCGGCGCGATCATCCCGTGGAATATGCCGGCACTTATAATGGCCTGGAAGATAGGGCCCGCGATCGCATCTGGCAACACGGTCATAGTAAAACCCGCGGAGACGACCCCGTTAACAAATATCGAAATTGCAAAGGCGTTATATTCCGCTGGTCTTCCTGAGGATGTCCTCGCGGTCGCTACTGGAAGCGGCAATATAACAGGTGCTGCCATCGCAAGGAACAGAAACATCCGGCACCTGTCCTTCACAGGATCCGTTGAGACCGGAGAAAGGATCTCAAAGATGGTCGATGCAGGCAAGATCAGGTTGACACTTGAGCTCGGGGGAAGTGACCCGATGATAGTATGTGACGATGCCGATATCGACAAAGCGGTGGCAGGCGCGGTCACTGGTAGATTCTACAACTGCGGTCAGATATGTACGGCGGTCAAGAGGCTTTTTGTAGCAGATAAAGTGGCGGATGCATTCATTGATAGGTTGAAGACCGCGACGGAGCAACTCAGGATAGGAGATGGGGCTGTTGAAGGCACGAATCTCGGTCCGCTGAACAATATCAAAGGACTGAACAACATAGATTGCATCGTCAAAGACAGCATATGCTCAGCAAAGGTTATAACTGGAGCTAAAAAACTCAACGGTCCGGGTAATTTCTATGCTCCAACATTGATAACGGATCTTGAACCGGATTCGAGGCTTTTGACCGAAGAGGTCTTCGGTCCCGTACTTCCTATCGTAAGGTTCGAAAACCTGGATGAAGCAATAGGGATGGCAAATTCCACAAGATTCGGCCTCGGTGCTTCGATATGGACGAACGACATAAGGAGTGCATCCAAGGCGATAGACGAGATAAGATCAGGGATACTATGGGTGAATAGGCATTCGAGGATCCCGCCCGAGGTACCATTTGGAGGCGACAAGAACAGTGGTATTGGCCGTGAGAACGGCCTCAATGCATTGGAACAGTATCTTATCGAGAAGACAGTCATCATTGCGCCATGAGTACAGATTTTTATCAAATATTATTAAGAATATTGTTATTTTGTTTAGATACATGGAAATCTTGTTTTGATCAAAAACAACCAGATCGGATAATTGTAAAATAAGAAACAATTTTAAAATTTGTTTATTGTCTACGATGGATGCCCGAATTTTTGACAGTTGGCTTTATACATTTATATAACTCTTCGTTTTTCATGTCGTGCAGTTTCGAAGATAAACTTAACACCCTCATTGCTCAGATACCTGCCAGAAAAAATGTTATCAAGACAGAAGAGGCTACTAAAACAGGTCTTATAATGCCTTTTTTAACGGCACTCGGATATGACTGCACAAATCCTTTGGAGGTTTGTCCAGAATATATTGCTGATTTTGGTGTTAAAAAAGGAGAAAAAATAGATTATGCGATATTAAAAGATAACAAACCTATAATATTTATTGAGTGTAAAAGTATTGGATTTGATTTGGATGATAAAAAATTCGGTTCTCAATTGTATCGTTATTTTTCAACATCCAACACTAAGATAGGAATACTTACCAATGGTATTGAATATCGGTTCTTCTCAGATATCAAAACAGAGAACAAAATGGACACTACACCTTTCTTGATAATTAATCTTGAAAATATCAATGAGCGTCAGATCAAAGCTCTTTCTAAATTCTCACGTGATGAATTCAATATTGAAAGTCTTTTGCCGTCAGCCGAGGACATGATGATACGTAATGAAATCATGAAAGCAATAGAATCTGAATTGAATAATCCTTCAAAAGAATTTGAAGATATATTGATCGTAAAGGTCTATGAAGGTCGTATCACTCCCAATGTAAGACAAAGATATTCGCCGATTATTAAAGATGCAATTAAAACCTACATAAGCGAAAAAGTTACTTCTAGACTTATGACTGCTATGGATCATGAAAAAGAAAGCAATCTTCCTGTTGAACCTGAATCGGTAGTAGAAGAGGACAGTATTGTAACAACAGAAGATGAAAAGGAAGGTTATATGATGGTCCGTGCAATTTGTGCGCAATTAATTGATCCTGGCCGCGTTTATATGAGGGACGCGAAAAGCTATTGTGCCATTCTTTTTGATGATAACAACAGAAAACCAATATGTAGACTTTATTTCAACTCCCCTACAATCAGATATATTTCCACATTCGAGGGAGAAATCGAAAATAAGGTCAAAATAGAAAAAACAATGGACATATACAAGATGCAAGAAAATATTGTTGCAACTGTCAAGAAATATCTTGAGAAACAACTATAATTTCAGATATTGATAAACTTTTTACAAATTACTTTTACGAATTTTGTAATAGTCACGAGATTCACAGGCTTTGTTCATTGAGAATTAACAAACATGTTAGTAGATTCAATAGAACTAAATCCGTCACGGATGAAGAACCAAGGGGATGTTTCCATCTTGATATCGTAGATTTCTATTCTTAGACGTTCTATTTCTTTTAGGGTTGAGAAGTATCTGTCGAAAAGGTCACAATATATTGCACGTGTGAATGGATCGAATCCTTCTTTTGATTCTATTTCTTGAATTAGTCCATCTCTTTCCTTTACGTATGTTTTAACTTAGTACGAGTAATATCAAGTAGGAATATCTGATTGATGATTCGAATTTATATTGATTTTCCGATAATTAGATATGAAACTAAAGCATTCAGTAGAAAATAAGGGAATGAAAATGGAATTATTCGTGTCTAGTAAAATGCATGAATTTTTGATGATCATTACATTTTTAGCACTTTTGGGATTTGCAGTAGCTAATGTGGTTTACAATATGCTCAACGGAATAAGTAGCTACATACTGATAACAATGCCACTCGTAATGTTATTTTTACTGGCATTTGTAAAGACATTCATAAAAGTAAAGGAAAACTGACGATTGTTCAATGATCGTATTGTAGGTTTTAACTTGGGTTATCTCTATCAAGTCTATACGGAAAACCTCGTTCCACTCGGTTTTTGAACAAGATATGAATGATTTTGTTGAACTTATTTATTCGACGTTGTTAAATTCTTGTATTTCATAATGGGCGAATTGTATTAGATCAGTGACATCAATGGATAAAATCAAAAAATTGGGATTAATATATTTGCTGGTTGGAGCAATAGTGCTTCTGTACTACTTATGCATGTTCGCATGGACCAAGTCTGAGAATTATATAGGCTTTTTAATTGGCAGCGGTATTGTGTATCTGATAGTTGGTATTTATTTTTGGAAGAAAGGAGTATTCACATCATCCAGAAAGGAATGAGAATTATTCTCTCAATCAGTTGAATTAAAAATTACTGATTCGCGGGGGTTCGGTGGCTTCGGGCATTAGACGAAGATTGGATGAAAACGATTTAGAATTTTCAGTTTAGAATTTATGTTATCGGTAATGATAAGCGGTTTAAGATCTCTCGAGCATCATCAAACGAATAACTCATGAACAGGTACAGGAAAGGGTCATTGATACTGACCGTTTTAATATGCACCCAATTGCCCTTGAGTTTATCCCTGGTCTCTTTCAGTCTGTTCAGGGCAGTCCTGAATGATTTGGATATCACCCACGTCTGAGAGTTCCATATGAGGTTGTTGAGTATCGTCCAGACGGCTGTACGGTACTTCTCTGGAAGTTCTGATACCTTCTTGCAGGTCTTGAGTTCAGGGATATTTTCCACATCCAGGGATTTGGAGATGTACTTGGCGATGTAATTGACAGGGTTAGCATAACCATGGAATGACAGTCTTTCCTTTGTGAAACCGTATATGTCTATGAAACCGACACCCCACACAGGACTTACGGAATTCCAATCATTGAGGTTCTTCAATGATCCCAGTACCTTCTTGGAATAGGGGTCCGAAGTATCTGGGCGGTAAGTATGGCTCTTCTCGTGCCATTTTATCTTGAGAGGTGTGTTCAGATAGAGGATTATGTGAACGGCAGGATATCCCGATGTTGTAGATTCTTTTACGCTGACCTTGGAATATCCGCCGATCAGGACCTTGTTTAGACGGGCAAATAATTTGTTAGGACCCTTACCAGCAGTTGTGATGTACTGATTGGCCTGGGCGCAGGACATGAGATGTTTATCGAATGTCAATGTCATGAAGAACAAGTGCGAGAATGTCTGACCGTTGCATGTTCTAGAGATATAGGCCTTCTTGATTATCTTGGCAAGGTCCGCTTTTTTGAAGGATTGTCTCAAGGCCCATTGGGTGTTTCCCCTTCTAGATACGGGTATCGCGTGCCTTTCTTTAGTTTCTTTATTTTCAAATAGGTTATAATAATGACACTCAATATAATCCAATAGATCGGATAATAGGTCATCAGGGTCTATCTTGCCTGATAGAACATCCTTCTGTAATTGAGACCTATGTTCAGAATCAAAGATGGTGATGTTAACACCACCCTGGAAATAAACTTGGATCCTTGGCGGCCTTAATGGTTCTAAAGGACGGCAGATAACGGGCGGAGGGGGGAATACCCTCCCGTCCGCCCTATCTGCCTGGTGGTGCTTGTTATTGGCCGTCTTGTGACGACCATAACATCCCTTCGGGAATGCACCGAAAGAAGATAGCCCTCCATCTTGTTTTTTCAGGAATTGAGGGTTGAAAATTCTGGCGTGTGAGAAATTGAATTGGTAGCCAGATGTAAAAATGGCGTGGAGAGGGGGATTCGAACCCCCGGGTCACGTAGTGACATCAGATTAGCAGTCTGACGCCTTGCCAGGCTGGGCCACCTCCACTTATGAAAGGGGGAAAGACGTAATGCTATTAAAACTTTGGATTGATATGTGGCAATCGTCCTGTTTGGGGTCCAGCTACATTCACATTTTCTTTTTAATATAGAAAGTATTAAATATAATCTGGTTATCGAGGGTATTGTGCGATGTGACCAAGGCGACTCACCCTGTGAGATTGTCTTGCTACCAAGTCGCGTGGTTCTTGGGAAAAACTCCCAGGGATGAAAAAGCTTATATACTCCCCCTGATTACAGGGGAATGCGCAAGTCGTGTGGATTTGTCGCAAAAGATGGAGAATCAAGATCTCCGCTGGAAGGCGTGCTCTCTTGTATTCTGACGTTCGATGCTACGAATGTTCCGTTAGACGGACATTCGAAGAGTGTGCCGTCCGACGGAGCAGCGGTGAAATATGGTAAACTGCCATTTCCTTTCATCCATCAAGAGGCGTAAATACTAAAATTAGGATATTTGACTCCGGTTGATCCTGCCGGCGGCCACCGCTATAGGAATTCGATTAAGACATGCGAGTCGAGAGTCGTTATGGACTCGGCGGACTGCTCAGTAACACGTGGACAACGTGCCCTTAAGTGGGGGATAATCTCGGGAAATTGAGGATAATACCCCATAGATCATAGCATCTGGAATGAGCTATGGTTCAAAGTTCCGGCGCTTAAGGATCGGTCTGCGGCCTATCAGGTAGTAGTGGGTGTAACGTACCTACTAGCCTACGACGGGTATGGGCCTTGAGAGAGGGAGCCCAGAGTTGGATTCTGAGACACGAATCCAGGCCCTACGGGGCGCAGCAGTCGCGAAAACTTCACAATGGGGGCAACCCCGATGAGGGAATTCCTAGTGCTAGCTCTTTTTGAGTTAGCTTTTCTTTAGCATAGATAACTAGAGGAATAAGGGCTGGGTAAGACGGGTGCCAGCCGCCGCGGTAATACCTGCAGCCCAAGTGGTGGTCGATTTTATTGAGTCTAAAACGTTCGTAGCCGGTCTGATAAATCCTTGGGTAAATCGGAAAGCTTAACTTTCCGAATTCCGAGGAGACTGTCAGACTTGGGACCGGGAGAGGCTAGAGGTACTTCTGGGGTAGGGGTAAAATCCTGTAATCCTAGAAGGACCACCGGTGGCGAAGGCGTCTAGCTAGAACGGATCCGACGGTGAGGGACGAAGCCCTGGGTCGCAAACGGGATTAGATACCCCGGTAGTCCAGGGTGTAAACGCTGCAGACTTGGTGTTGGAGACCCTTCGAGGGTATCCAGTGCCGGAGAGAAGTTGTTAAGTCTGCTACTTGGGGAGTACGTCCGCAAGGATGAAACTTAAAGGAATTGGCGGGGGAGCACCGCAACGGGAGGAGCGTGCGGTTTAATTGGATTCAACACCGGAAAACTCACCAGGGGAGACTGTTACATGAAACCCAGACTAATGATCTTGGTCGATTTTCAGAGAGGTGGTGCATGGCCGTCGTCAGTTCGTACCGTAAGGCGTTCTCTTAAGTGAGATAACGAACGAGACCCTCACTAATAATTGCTACTCTATTCTCCGGAATGGAGGCACATTATTGGGACCGCTGGCGCTAAGTCAGAGGAAGGAGAGGTCAACGGTAGGTCAGTATGCCCCGAATCTCCTGGGCTACACGCGCGCTACAAAGGGCGGGACAATGGGTTCCGACACCGAAAGGTGAAGGTAATCCCGAAACCCGTCCGTAGTTCGGATTGAGGGTTGTAACTCACCCTCATGAAGCTGGATTCCGTAGTAATCGCGAATCAACAACTCGCGGTGAATATGCCCCTGCTCCTTGCACACACCGCCCGTCAAACCATCCGAGTTGGGTTTCAGTGAGGCTGCCTCTAATTAGGGTTGTCGAACTGAGATTTAGCAAGGAAGGTTAAGTCGTAACAAGGTATCTGTAGGGGAACCTGCAGATGGATCACCTCCTACGCAGGGTGGGGTTAACCCCCCACCCTCAAAAAAAAACAAAGCGATATATTGGCAAGGAAATTACTAAATTGTGATTTCCCTCCGATTCCTAGGCAGCTTACCATACACTAAACGTAGCATCGAACGTCATCTCTTCCACACCAATCTTTTCTATTTTCTATTATCATTCATGTTTATTAGTGATTGTGTCATTATAATTGTATGAAATTGAATGATTTTCCAGATTTTATGAAGGTTGATACAAACAATATCGATCCTTCATTTCAGAATACTAAAGATATCGATGGATATTACTATACCGCGAATGATGGAAGTCAGATGGCATTTTGGACTTGTTACTCCGATAGAGAGTCAAAAAAACACTGCCATCAATTTGATGAGTATACCCTTGTGATCACAGGACAATATACAGTCTGTCTTGAGGATGGACAGGAGATCGTTCTGAATCCTGGAGATGAGTATTTTACACCTGCTAATACAGTACAATGGGGAAGATGTATTGCTAATACGAGAACCA